>JAEUMC010000015.1 GCA_016793415.1 Devosia sp.
GAATTAGGCAAGCCCAGCCTGGCGAAGGCGATACGCCTGGTGATCTCGGGTTCGCGGCGTGGGAAGCCAGCGTGTTCGGCCACCACGACGCCGGTCGGACCGATCGTGGGGCGTTGCGCGAGGCGTTCCGGCGATTCTGCCGGCAGGCGCCGGAAGCCATCCTGGTTGCCGAGGAGGATGGACTGTTGCTCGGCTGGGGTGCCCGCGAACACCACGATGAACAGGTTTCGGATTTGTGGGTGGCGCCACACAGCCAGGGCAGGGGCGTCGGCGGCTTGCTGCTCGGGGTATTGCTGGACCAGATCGCGGCGGCGGGGCACGACCATGCGAAGGTGGAGACGCTCGCCGGCAATATCGGAGCCATCGCCTTCTACCAGCGGCATGGATTTGCCGAAGTTTGGCGCGCAGAGAAGTTTTCTGCGGCGCTCGGCTATGCCATAGACAAAGTCGGAATGAACAAGAGCCTTAGCCCATGACCCTTATCGATACCCGTACGCCGAACCCCAAGAGCTTCATCCAGGGAGCCACCGGGGATTGGGAAATCGTCATCGGCATGGAAGTGCACGCGCAGGTGCTGTCGGAGAGCAAGCTGTTCTCCGGCTCCTCGACCGAATTCGGCTCGCCGCCCAATTCCAATGTCAGCTTCGTCGATGCCGCCATGCCCGGCATGCTGCCGGTCATCAATGACGAGTGCGTGCGCCAGGCGGTGCGGACCGGCCTCGGGCTCAAGGCCAAGATCAACAAGCGCTCGATCTTTGATCGCAAGAACTACTTCTATCCGGACCTGCCGCAGGGCTACCAGATCAGCCAGTTCAAGGATCCGATCGTCGGCGAGGGCAAGGTGCGGCTCGACATGGGCGGCGACGAGCACATCGAGATCGGCATCGAGCGGCTGCACCTCGAGCAGGATGCGGGCAAGTCGATCCACGACCAGCATCCTTCCATGAGCTTTGTCGACCTGAACCGGTCGGGCGTGGCGCTGATGGAAATCGTCTCCAAGCCCGACCTTCGCAACTCCGACGAAGCCAAGGCCTATCTCGGCAAGCTGCGCAGCATCCTGCGCTACCTCGGCACCTGCGACGGCAATATGGAGCAGGGCTCGATGCGGGCCGATATCAACGTTTCGGTGCGCAAGCCCGGTGGCGAGTTCGGCACCCGCTGCGAAATCAAGAACGTCAATTCCATCCGCTTCGCCGGCCAGGCCATCGAGTTCGAGGCCCGTCGCCAGATCGACATCCTCGAGGCAGGCGGCTCGATCGACCAGGAGACCCGTCTCTACGATCCCAAGACCGGCGAGACGCGCTCGATGCGTTCCAAGGAAGAGGCGCACGACTACCGCTACTTCCCCGATCCGGACCTGCTGCCGCTCGAATTCGACCAGGCCTTCATCGACGATCTGGCGCAGCACCTGCCCGAACTGCCCGACGAGAAGGAGGCGCGTTTCGTCTCCGAATACGGCGTGACGGCCTATGATGCGATGGTGCTGACGCTGGAGCGCGAGACGGCCGACTATTACGAGGCCGCGGTGAAGCATGGGGCCACCAAACGCGACGGCAAGGCGGTCGCCAACCTGGTGACCGGCGACATCGCTGCCTATGCCAACAGCCAGGGGCTGTCGGCGTTCGAGACCCACATCAAGCCGGGCCAGATCGCCGGCATCGTCGATCTGGTGGCCGCCGGGACGATCTCGTCCAAAGGCGCCAAGGACCTGCTGCAGGTGATCATCGCCGAGGAGCCCGAGGGCGAGCCGGCCGAGATCGTCGAGCGGCGCGGCATGAAGCAGGTGACCGATCTCGGCGCCATCGAGAAGGTGGTCGACGAGATCATCGCTGCCAACCCCGACCAGGTCGCCAAGGTGCAGGCCAAGCCGACCCTGATCGGCTGGTTCGTCGGCCAGGCCATGAAGGCCTCGGGCGGCAAGGCCAACCCGCAGGCGCTGAACGAAATCCTGAAGAAGAAGCTGGGGCTCGAATAGGAGGAGCGATTGGCCAGGGGGTACTGGGTCGTCAATCTCGAGGTCACGGACCCCGAGGCCTACAAGCAGTATCAGGCATTCGTTCGCCCGTTCCTTGCCGCCAATGATGGTCGCTTCATCATTCGCGGTGGGCAGCAGAGCATTGTCGAGGGCACGGTGAGCCCTCGCGTGGTGGTCATCGAGTTCCCGAGTTACGAACAGGCGGTACGGGTCTACCGCTCCGCCGAGTATCAGCAGGGAATGCAGCTCCGCCTCGGTGCGAGCTCCGCCAACTTCGCCATCGTTGAAGGGCTCGACAACTGATGGCCGAGCCCGGCAAGCCTTCGCTGGAAGAGCGGATCGCCGAAGGGCGCAAGGCCCAGGGGCCGTTCGTCATCGGCGGCTTCGTCATCCGGATTGCCATGCTGGTGCCGGTGATCGCCCTCAGCATCGCTTCGGTGGCGCTGATCGTTTACGGCGCGTTCGAGACTCGCCACCTGTTGGTGGCCCTGTTCGGCGGACACCCGGTGACCCGTGACGAGGCGATCCTGCTCGCCATCGAGATCGTCGACCTGTTCCTTCTCGCCACGGTGGTGCAGGTCGTCTCGCTGGGGCTCTACCAGCTCTATTTCCGGCAGGATCTGCAACTCCCCAGGTGGCTGAAGATCGAAACACTCGATGATCTGAAGTCGAAGCTGGTCGGCGTGACCATTACCGTGCTCGCGGTATATTTCCTCGGTCGCGCCGTGGTGTGGGAAACCGGCATCGACATCCTCTACCTCGGAGGCGCCGTGGCGGTGATGATCGTCGCCCTGACCTGGTTCCTCTCCAAGATCGACCACGACTAGCGGAACCGCCTGGTGCTGCGGACCGTTGACGAAAACCACCCCGTCAACGGAGGCAGCGATGTCCGTGCTCAATCGTGTCCTGTTCAACGTCCTCTGCAAGGACCTCGCCGACAGCACCGCATTCTACAAACAGCTGTTCGGGCTGGAGACCATCTACGACAGCGACTGGTTCGTCGTGCTCACCCCCAAGGGGCAGCCGAACGTGCAGATCGGGCTGATCGACCAGATGAGCCAGTTCACGCCGCGCCATGCCTGGGGCATGCACGAAGGGACCTATCTGACCTTCGAGGTCGATGATGTGTTCGAGGTACTCGACCGGGCACGGGCCCTAGGCGCCGAGGTGGTGTCGGAGGCCATCGCGCTCGACTACGGGCAGACGCGTGGGCTGATCCGCGATCTCAACGGCATGGTGATCGACGTGTCGACGCCGACCGCGCAACTGGCCATGCGCGAGGACGTGATCATCGAGGAGGTCGACCGCGACACGGCCATCGACCAGCAGCAGCCGGAGGATCGGGACGCCGTATCGCGGCCGGTCTGGTAGGTCACACCGGCTTTCCGACGGTCATGGCGGCGCGGAAATCGGGATCGGGATCGAGCCAGGTCGATTCCGGCATGGCGCCGACGGCGTCGAAGTAGCGGCTCATGAAGGCGCGATAGGATGCACAGAAAGCGATGTCGGCGATTTCCCGGTCGCCAAACCCATGCTTGCGCAGCATGTCGATGTCGCTCTCGGTAATGAGGCTGGCGTCACGCGCTACCTGCTCGGCATAGGCCAGCATGGCGACGGTCTTGGCAGCGAGGCCGGCGCTGCGAAAATCGTGCTGGATCGCCAGCACCTTCTCTTTCGAGCCGAGGTCGTTGACCAGCAGCTTGGCATAGACGTGCGAACAGTAGCTCGACGGAATCTGTTTGGCGGCCACCAGCGTGATCAGGCGCCAGTTCACCAGCCCCAGCGAGAAGCTATTGCGCGCCGCGTGCAGCAGGTGTTCGACCATCGGAGCAATGTGCGGCAGTGCCGTCCAGCATTTGGTGCCCTCCATCACGAAGCCTAAGGCCCTTGCCTCGGTCTCATAAATTTCAGCAATGGCGCCGGTGGCGTCTTTCTCGTCGATGGTTTCAATGAACATGGGCGGCCTCCTCAGGTCATATGATGACTGGGGAAACTAGGGCGCGAACCTGAACCGTGGCTGAACGCTAGTCGCGGTGGCTGAGGATGTTGATCAACCGTCCGAACGGATCGCGGACATAGAAGCGACGGACGCCCCAGGGCTCGTCGGCAGGGCCGTACTCAACCGTCAAGCCGGCGGCCCGGACCCGGGCTAGCGTAGCTTCGAGATCATCGACTTCGACCGAGAGATCCGGCACCGGCGTGCCCGAGCCACCCTCGCTGGCGATGCTCACCTGCAGGTTCATCTGCGCCACCGAGCCGTAGGTGACGATCCAGCCGTGATCCATCAGTCGCTCCAGCCCGAGCACGTCGCCGTAGAACGCCTGCGCGGCCGAGAGGTCCTCGGCCGCGATGTTTGCGACGATGCGCCTGACCGTCATGCCGGCGCCTTGCGCCAGCCCTTGACCAGTCGGCCGTCGATGAACACGAGGCCGAGGAAGATCACGATGATGCCGAGGATGTGGATCAGCTCGAACCGCTCGTGCAGCACCAGCACGCCGAGCAGGATCGCCGAGATCGGGGTGATGAAGGTGTTGAGCGACAGGTTGGTGGCGCCGACGCGTGGCAGCAGCCAATAGACGAGAAGGAAGCTGAAGCTGGTCGAGAACACCGAGATGCCGAACAACGCGCCCCAGGTTTCCGGCCGGGTGATGATCGGGATGCCGGAGAAGAACAGCGCGATCGGGACCGAGATCAGCGCCGCGCCGGTCAGCGAGGCCGAGGCGACCGCGTAGGGCTCGACCTTGGCGAAGCGTCGCGCATAGTTGAGGGTGAGCGCATAGCACAGCGTTGCGATGAACGCGGCGAGCAGGCCGATGACCTGCGCCGAGGCGCCGACGCCGAGCGAGGGCAGGGCGAGAATAACCGCGCCGGCAAAGCCGATGGCGACACCCACCACCTTGTTCCAGGTGGCTTTCTCACCACCCGGCCAGAGCTGCGAAACGATCACCGTGGTCATCGGGGTCATGCCGTTGATGACGCCGACGATCGAGCTGGCGACCGTCTGCTCGGCGAAGGGGAACAGCGCGAACGGAATGGCGTAGTTGAGGATGCCGAGGATCAGGAACTGCCAGTAGAGGTTGGGATCGGTCGGCAATTTCTTGCGGGTGGCGAAAAACACCAGCCAGCAGATCGCGGCGCCGATGGTCACGCGGCCGGCGGAGACCCAGAGCGGGCTGATCTCGCGGATCAGCACCGCATTGAACAGGAACGAGCAGCCCCAGACGGCGCCGAGCAGGATAATGAGCAGCCAGTATTGCAGTTTCATCGGTGCGGCTCCTTCAGACTTCGACCTTGAAGCCGAGTTCGATATCAACGGCGGCTTTGCCGCCTAGTCCCCAGTTTTCGCGCGGCACGTCATGGAGGATGATCTTGAGGTCTGACGCCGCGATGCCGAACGCCGCCAGCTCGCCGACCAGCGCGGCATAGAGCCGGCGCTTGGCCTCGATGGAGCGTCCGGTGAACAGTGCGATCTCAACCACGGTGTAGTTGGCGCCCTTGCCGGTCGGCGGGGCGAAGCTATGCAAGGGATACTCCACGATCCGGATATCGCGATCCTGCTCGGGGATGCGGATGGCTTCGACCAGCGCCCGCTGCACCGCCGCGATCAGCGCCTCGTGGCGATTGCCGATCCAACCGGCGCGGGTTTCAAGTCGGGTCGATGGCATCGGATATCCTCGAGAGGGGCGGAAGATGGACCAGAAAGCAGAGTCGCGTCGAACCGATTTTGACAATGGGTCCGATCGATTCCCGTGATGGTCCCGTTTTGTCAAAGCCTGGCCCACACCTACATAGCTCGCAGATGGAGGGCTGTTGCATGACACTGCGACTGATGGGGGCGAACCCGTGTGTAACGCTCTACGACGGGAGCGAGGCGACCGCCTATGCCTCGGTCTGGCGGGTCGACTGGTCGCTGCGCGGCAAGGGACATGCCCTGGTGCTCGGGACTGCCGAGCGGATCCGGATCATCGGCCCGGACGTCGCGCTCGGAGCCTGGCTCGGCTCGGAGTTCAATCGCCACATCGGCAGCGTCAGCGCCGGCATCGGCTGGCGCGAGCCGGAATTCACGCTGGCGCCGGTGCGCTTCGAGCTCGATCTCGAGAGCGGCTTGCGGGCTGCTGCCGACGACGTGGTGGTGGAAATATCGGATCCGATCGAGCGCTACCTGACACGCAAGGACGATTATGACCTCGGTGGCACGCCCAACATTCTCTCCACCGTCTGGATTCCGTGCCGCCAAGGCTCAATCGCGGTCGGCGGCAACCGGCTGAGTGGCGACATCCGACTGGACGAGACGCAGCCGATCTCCAGCGCCTTCATTGCCGAGGCCGAGGTCTGGTGCACGGCGGACCATCCGATGAAGTAGGCCGGCGACGCTCTTGCGAAGGGGCCGCGAACCAGGATATGTTAGTACTTACATATCTTGGCGCAGGAGCCGGAAATGACCTATCTCGGCGACATGGGGCTGCTCTCGTTGGGCAGCCAACTCAAGGCGATCAGCGACCAGCTTTATGCAATGGGCGACGAAGTCTATCGCCGGCATGGCATCGCGTTGCAGAGCCGCTGGTTCCCGGTCCTGCGGCTGCTGCACGATCGCGGGCCGATGACGGTGGGCGAGATCGCGACGGCCGTGG
>JAEUMC010000035.1 GCA_016793415.1 Devosia sp.
CCGAAGCGTTGCAATGGCGCCCTGCGGCCAGCAGCCAGGGTTGCCGACCCGCTTGGCGTTGGCGATGGCGGCAGACTGTGCCTTGTCCATTTCGGCAAAGCCATAGGCCCAGCCCTCGGCGATGCGGTGCGCGGTCGAGGCGTCGACCACCTTGGTGGTGTCGTTCTCGATCAGCGACACGCTCTCTTTGGCCGCGTCGTCGGGCAGGCAGAGGATCGCCACGTCGGCGAGGTTCAACAGGCGCTTGCGCTCATCGAGGTCCTTGCGCTTGTCGTGCGCGATCGAGATCACCTCGAGGTCGCGGCGGCCGGCGAGGCGCTCGCGGATCTGCAGACCCGTGGTACCGGCTTCGCCGTCGATGAAGATTTTCGCGACCATGTGAGGCTCCCAACAAAGGGGGTTGATGCGCGGGACATATAGGGGTTGCGCATGGCATCTGCAAAGGGTTTGGATGGCCGCAATTCAAAACCATGAGAGGCCGAAATGACCCCGCACAATCACGCCAAGCCCGGTGACTATGCCGAAGCGGTGCTGCTGCCCGGCGACCCCCTGCGCGCCAAATGGATCGCCGAGAATTTCTTCGAGAATGCCCGGCTGGTGAATTCGGTGCGCAACTGTCTCGGCTATACCGGCACCTGGAAGGGCAAGCCTGTCTCGGTGCAGGCAACCGGTATGGGGCAGGCGTCGCTGTCGATCTACGTACACGAGCTGATCAACGTCTATGGGCTGCAAAAGCTGATCCGGGTGGGCACCTGCGGCGGGCTCAATGCCAAGGTGAAGGTGCGCGACCTGATCATTGCGCAGGGCGCCACCACCGATTCCGCCATCGTCCGTGATGCCTTCGCGCCGTTCAACTTTGCGCCGATCGCCGATTTCGGGCTGCTGCGCGACAGCGTCGAGCGGGCCGAGCAGGCGGGCATGCGCTACCACGTCGGCAACATGCTCTCGTCCGATATCTTCTACCATATCGAGCCCGGTCTCACCGGCTACGGCCGGCTGCCGGCGCATGGCATCCTCGGGGTGGAGATGGAAGCGGCGGCGCTCTACACCCTGGCAGCCCGGTTCGACCGTAAGGCATTGGCGATCTGCACGATGACCGATTGCCTGATCACCCATGCGGAGCTCAGCGCCGAGGATCGGCAATCGTCGCTCAGGGAGATGATCACCCTGGCGCTCGACACGGCGGTTGCAGCATGAGTGTCCTCGGCAAGCTCGCTTCGGCGCTGGGCCGCAACGACGAGCAACCCAATGTCGAGCTGGCGGAGGCGCTGGCGGCAAAACCCGATGCCGCCGCGATTGCCGAGCTCGCCGGGGCGCTCGCCACCGGCTCGACCGCGGTCTCCAACGACGCCATCAAGGTGTTGTACGAGCTCGGCGCGCTGAAGCCGGAGCTGGTGGCGCCGCACACCGGTTCCTGACGCTGCTGGGCGGCAAGAACAACCGTAATGTCTGGGGCGCGTTGTACGCCATCGAGACGATCACCGCACTGCAGCCCGACCCGGTGCTGAAGCAGTTGCCGGCCATTCTTGCGGCGGCCGACAAGGGCTCGGTGATCGCCAAGGACAAGGCGGTGGCGATCCTCGTCAAGCTTGCGGCGGCAGGGCACGGCGCCAAGGCGCTGCCGATCCTGCTGGAGCGGCTCGAGGGCGCGGCGCCCAACCAGTTTCCGATGTATGCCGAACAGGCGCTGCCGGTGATCGATGCGGCACACCGGGCGGCGTTCGTGCGTCTATTGGAGGCGCGGCTGGGCTCGATCGAGGCCAGCGCCAAGCGGACACGTGTGGAAAAGGTGCTGCGGCGCGCCCGGGGCTGACCCCTCGGTGGAATGAGGAACGTGCGTCTTCACCGCGCGATCAACCGCTTGGCCAAGTCAATACGCCGGGGCCCGTAGGGACCCGCGAAGATCGGCTGCCGGCGCACCGCGCGAGCTGTCATAAATGTCGCATGGGAGGGAGCCAAACTGGGCGGAACGGAACCGCCACATCGGCGTTGGGGGTTTCAAGTTAGGGCATCTGAGGGGAGGCCAGGATGAATACCCACACACTCACGGAACATCGCGATATCCAGAACTGGGTGACGGCGCGGCACGGCCAGCCGGCGCTGCGTCAGGTCCCAGATCCAAGCGGGCGGATGCGCTCGCGGCTGGCGCTGAATTTCGCTCGCCCGGTGCCGCCCACCGAAACGCCGAGCCAGGACGATGGCATGAGCCCCTGCTCGTGGACGGCCTGGCTGGCCGAGCTCGATCGGCAGCATCTGGCGCTCAGGGTCAGCGACAAGACGGCGTTCGAGTTCGTCGAGCGGCGTGAGTTGAACTAAAGGCAGTTCGCCCCTGCTGATTTGATCGCACGCGGACGGAAAAGTCTGCAACGAACTCCGAACGCCAGAACGTCAGGCGGACCTGGCGAGCGAGGTGCCGGCTACGGGATGAGCCGGCATCGCGTCGGCGTCCGGGTCGGCAGCCACGCCGACCCGGTCGCGACCGTCGCGCTTGGCGGTGTAAAGCGCCGCATCGGCGCGGCGGCGCAGCCCGGACAGGCTCTCGCCAGTCAGCCGTTCGGCGACACCGAAACTGGCGGTGCAGCGGACGAACGGCGGCAGTCCCGGCACGGAGAGGGTTGCGAAGCCGGAGCGCAGCGTTTCGGCGAGCAGGCGCGCGATGGCGAGGTTCGCCCCCGGCAGAAAGACCGCAAACTCCTCGCCGCCCATGCGGCCGACAACGGCCTTTGCCGGGGCGGTGTCGCGCAGCAGCGCCGCGAAGGCGATGATCACCTGGTCGCCGATATCATGGCCGTAATTGTCGTTGATCGACTTGAAGGCATCGAGATCGGCGAGGACGAGCGCCGCGGGCACGCCCGGGTTCTGCAACCCTGGCGCGGCGCGCTCCTCGAAGCCGCGGCGATTGCAGACCGCCGACAGCGGATCGGTCTCGGAGCGGGCGGTGATCTCCACCAGCATGTCGCGCACCAGCAGCATCAGCATCAGCAGGCCCGTCGCCACCTGCAGGATGGCGCCGAGCGACTGCGAATAGAGCGCATAGGTGGTGGCGAGATAGGTGGCGGTGCTGTCGCCGGAACCACCGAGCGCCAGCGCGGCAAAGGGTTTGGACAGGAACTGCAGCGCACTCAGCCCGAACAGCGCAATCAGCCCGATATCGATGGGCTGGCGCCGCCGCGAGGCGAAGATGATCCAGGCCGCGGCGGCCTGCAGCAACGCGTAGGGCGCCTGGTAGATGAGGTTCCGCTCCACCGTATCGTGCGGCAGGGTGTAGCCGAACCAGTTGGCGACGATCGAAATCGCAGCGATGGCGACGATCCAGGCCCAGGGCAGCTTCGGCCGATAGCGGCG
>JAEUMC010000036.1 GCA_016793415.1 Devosia sp.
GTGAACGAGCCGGCATAGGCGACCGACACCTTGACGTCGGGGCTGACCGACTGAGCCCCGGCGATGTAGCCGACGAGGAAATCGTTGATCACGGGAATATCCATGCCGCCCAGGAACCCGAGCGAAGTGCCGGCGTCAGCCGGGAGGCCGGATTTCAGGAGGCCCGCTGCGAGGATGCCGCCGAGGTAGGAGCCTTCGTTCTGCTTGTACTGCACAGCATAGACGTTGGGGTAGGCGCCGCCTTCGAAGGGTAGGCTCGCATCGAACAGGATGTACTTCTTGTCCGGATACTGCTCGGCCACGGCGCCCAGGGTTTCCGAGAGCGAGAAGGTGCCGCCGATGATCAGGTCCCAATCCTGCTCGGAGACTTCGAGCAGCGCCGGCTCCCAGCCGGTCGGGTCGTCGCCGATCTCGAGCACCTTGGTCTCGACCTCGTCGCCGTACTTGGCCTTGATCTCCTCGATGCCCTTGTTGGCAGAGTCGAAGAACGACTTGTCGCCGAGCGCGCCGTTGACGAGCAGCAGCACCTTGTCGGCGGCAAGCGCCCCGGCAGCGGTTGCGGCGAGCAGCGCCGTGGCGCTGACCAGCCCGAGGGCAGCGCGGCGCAGCGCCACGCGGGTTACGGATTTGGGCATGAAACTCCTCCAAGAGCGATGCGATGAAACTGAACGATCAGGTCGTTTAATCGTGTAAATAGATAAGCGAGGTGCTATAGGGGGAGTCAAGATGGAATCCGTGGCGACCAGCTAACCACTTGGCAGGGCTATGAACTTCGTCCACAGATGGCGGTTGCGGGGAACGGGGATCAGATGACGCGGGGCAGGAGCCCGACCATCAAGGATGTGGCGAAAGTCGCCGGGGTTTCCTCGGCGACGGTGTCCTATGTGCTCAACGATCTCAACAAGGTCACCCCGGAAGTCGATGCGCTGGTGCGCCGCGTGGCCAAGGAACTCGGCTACTCGCGCAACAATGCGGCGCGGGCGCTGAAGACCGGCCGCAACAATATTATCGGCTGCATCCTGCCCACCCTCACCAGCCCGGTGTTCCCGGAAATCGCCCAGGCGGTGCAGCTCAGGGCCGAGGCGCATGGCTATGCGACGCTGGTGATCGATTCCGGCAATGCGCCGATGCGCGAGGAAAAGGTGGTGCGCACCCTCGCCAAGCACGGCGTCGATGGCGCGGTGGCGCTGCTGCACCCAAAATTCAAGCTGGCCGACCCGCCAATCTTCCCGATCGTCTCGCTCGATGCGAAATTCCCCGGGCTCGACAGCGTCCATGCCGATCACTACGCGGGCGGGCGGTTGATGGCCGAGCATGCCATGGCGCTGGGACATCGGCGCATCGGCATGCTGTCGGGCTTCCAGGATCTGACCAGCAGTTACGAGCGCCGGCAGGGCTTTGTCGATGCGGCGGCCGGCCGGGTGGAACTGGTGTGGGAGGTGAACGTGCACCTCGTGCCGCAACTGCCGCCGGCGGCGGTCGAGGCGATCCGCCGGCGCGAGGTGACGATGATCGCCTGCGTCAACGACCTCGTCGCCATCGCGGCGCTGAGCGTCCTCAAGGACAGCGGCATGAGCGCGCCCGGCGACGTCTCGGTGTTCGGCTTCGACGACATGCAATGGGCGAGCTGGCCGCTGATCGATCTCACCACCATCCGCCAGCCACTGGCCGAGCTCGGCAGCCGGGCGGCGGACCTGTTGATCTCGCGGTTGGACGATCGGCAGCGTCCGGTCGAGGACCTCGTGCTGCCGGTGACGCTGGTGGAGCGCGGCTCGACGGCGCGGGTGGGGTAGGGGAGCCACTGACGGCGCCCCATCGCCCCCTCGCCCCTCTGGGGAGAGGGCCGGGGTGAGGGGCGCCAAGCGCGCCGGATCAGGTGTGAGCCTGCTCTGCTTGCGCAGTTACTCGTGCCGGTGTGCTTGGCAACCCCTCACCCTGACCCTCTCCCCAGAGGGGCGAGGGGACGCACTTTGCGCCGGCAGTGCCACATTCGTCCGGCTCGACCATCCGGATTGAAACAGCTTAGGTTCGCGCCATGCATCAGCACTATTCCACCGATGTCGAAGGCGGCGCGCCGGTGCGGCGGCGTTATGCGATCCGCGGGCGACTGGAGATCGCGAGCTATCTCGAATTCGTCGCCGAGCGGGCGCGCTGGCTCGATATTCGCGGCTGGGTGAGCGCCGAGGGATCGGCTGTGACGCTGGTGGCGGCCGGGCCTGAAGCGCTGGTCGGGGCGCTGGAGATGGCCTGCACGCTCGGGCCGCTCGAAGCGCTGGTCGAGACGATCGAGGCGGTGGACGAGGCAGGGCCGGTGGGGAACGGGTTTGAGGTGCGGTGAGGCTTGGCTCAGCGTGCTTGGCGCCCCTCACCCAACCCTTTCCCCAGAGGGGAGAGGGGGCGCTGAGGCACGGCCGGCGCATCTATCGTCCCCTCTCCCCTCTGGGGGCTGTTGCAAAATTGGGTGTTTGTGATTCCGTTGGTTGAGATCAACGGAGTCGAGCCTTGGCGATCAAGCGAACCGGTCAGTTGGGATTTGCCGATGCTGTGGTTGG
>JAEUMC010000043.1 GCA_016793415.1 Devosia sp.
CTATTCGGCTGCAACCGGCGCAGCGCAATCGCGAACGAAAGCCGTCAGCAGTTCGTTGAACGCCGCCGCGTGGCTCACCTGCGGCATGTGGCCGGCCCCGGCGATGCGGAACGGCTGGTTGCGCCACAGCCGGCGATAGGGCGCCGCTTCGACGAACGTGAGGTTGACGGCGCTGTCATCGCCACCGTTGACCACCGCAATCGGCACGGTAGAGCGCCGCACCAGCTCCCGCTGGTCAGCCGCATCGGCGGACAGCAGCGCGCCCACCACGGCGGCGCGGCTGCGCCCATCGGCGCGGCGAATGGCACTGCGCAGCGCCAGCACGGCGTCCGGATCATCGATCGCGTGCGCCGCGAGGAACCTCTCGGCGTCCGCCTGACTGAACTCCGCCTTGCCCGACAGCTCGATCGCCGGTCCGGGGAGCCATGCTCCCGCCATGCTGTCGGCATGCTTGGCGAAGGGCGGAGCCCCCGCCAGCATCAGGCCCCGGACCTCCGGCAGCAGCGCCGCCAGTTCCAGCGCGATGTGACCGCCCAGCGATGTCCCGACCACCACGACCGGCCCGACCCGCAGGCTTGCCACCAATTCGGCCAGATATCGGGCGTGTCCGCCCAAACTGTAATCGCGGCCCGGATCGACCGCGTCGTCGGATCGGCCGTGCCCCAGCAGATCCGGCGCCACGACCCGGTAGTGCGGCGACAGGGCCTCGATCTGCCGGAGAAACACCTCCTTGTGCCCCGAATTGCCGTGCAGCAACAGCACCGCGGGCTCGCCCGCACCGACATCGACAGTCTCTATGACGCCGGCCTGTGTCTTGATCCGTGCAACATTCATGCACCAACTCCACAAAATGTGTTCTATCGCCGCGGCTGGATTTGAATACTGCTCTTGACCGGCAAGTCAAATGATCGATTGTCAGCAATGACAGTCACGCTGAGGGATGGGCATCCCGTTGCTCGACATCGCTGAAGACAGCTATGGCGCGCTGGTCCGCCGAGTCTATTCCGCCGGCCTCGATCGCGCCAAATGGTCTGAGTTCCTCGCCGATCTTTCCAGCCTGATCGGCCGGTCATGGCTCGCGTTGCATGGCCATGACATGGCGCGTAACGTCAATCTGGGCTTCCTGACCCACAATTACAGCCCCGATCATCACTCGTCCTATCTGCAGCACTTTGCCGATCGCAACCCCTGGAACGCCCGGGCGGCGCGCGTTCCGGTCGGAGCAGTGATCCATTCGCAGATCCTTCTGGAGCCGGGCGTGCTCAGGCGCACCGAGTTCTACAATGACTGGATCCGGCCGCAGGAAGATATCGGCACCGGCGCCGGGGTGACGCTGTTCCGCGACCGCGAGCGCTTCCTCCGCCTCTCCTGCAATATCCGCTTCCGCGACCTGGAGCGCCTGGAAACCCGGCTGCTCGGCCTGCTCGAGGCTATCGGGCCGCATATGCAGGCCTCGTTCCAGCTGTCGCGCCGGCTGGCCGGCGCCCGGGTCGGGCAGCACTACCAGGATGCGCTGCAACTGGTGCCCGAGCCGATCCTGCTGCTCGACCGCAGCGGCCGCGTCGGCTTCGCCAACAGTGCCGCCGAGCGGCTGCTGCAGTCCGGCAAAGGCATCGCCATCGGCGCCGACCGCTGCCTGGCGCTTGCCGACCTGTCCGCCCAGCGAGCCATTGAAGCCGCGCTCGCCGCGATGGCGCAGGGCCCGTCCAGGCCGGCCGCGCCGATCGCTGTCCATGGCGGGGCGACGCCGCTCGTGGCCGAGCTCTTCCCGTTCGTCGCCGAGGAGGCGCCGATCAAGCCGCCGCTGTTGCTGCTGCTCGATGGGCTGCCCACTGCCATGCTGCTGCTGCGACGGTCGGCCTCGCCGCTGCGCGACGCGCTGGCGATCGCGGCCGAGCGCTATGACTGGTCCCCGACCGAGACGGCGCTTTGCGGACATCTCATGGATGGCGGCTCGGTGCGGAGCTTTTCCGAACGCCGCGGCGTCAGCTTCCACACGGTGCGCAACCAGATGCGCAGCGTGCTGGAAAAAGCCGGCGTGCAGCGGCAATCGGCGCTGGTCGCCCTGGTGGCGAGCCTTACCCCGCGCAATTGAGGGGTCACTAGCGCATCTGTGTCATGCGGACCGCCGCCCGATCTGCTGCTGTGGTGTCGTCCCAGTTCGGGCGCAACGAAACCATGCAACCCCTGCCGGCCCTCCTTCTCTCCCTTCTTACGGTCCTGTCGATCCCCACGGGAGCCGCGCTCCCCGCGCAACTCTCGATCATCGACATCGACAGGCCGGAGGGCCGGCAGCCCT
>JAEUMC010000050.1 GCA_016793415.1 Devosia sp.
ACTACCGAGGCGGTGTCGCAGCCAATGGCCACCCGCTTGGGACCGATGCGGTCGATCAGCGGACCGGACAGCGCCTTGGCGACAACATAGGGCAGCATCTCGGCCATGGCGACGACGCCGGTCAGTATCGGGCTGCCGGTCGTGGTGAGCACCAGCCACGGAATGGCGATGGTCGAAAGGCGCGTGCCGGAGATCGACAGGGTCTCGGCAACGGCGAAGGCGAGGAACGGGCGGCGGCTCATTTGTCGCCCCCCTGCCCTGCCACCAGTCGCCCAGGATAGGGGAAGGCGTGCAGCATGACGGTGTAGGCTTCGACGCCGGGCGGCAGCTCGCCGCGGGGATCGGGCGCTTCGCGCATCGCCTGCCAGAGCAGTTCGAGCAGCTTGTTCTTCAAGGCGTTGGCCTGTTCGGCGGTCAGCGCCATGGTGAAATCGCTGATCTGCGTGGTGGCCTGCCACTCGGACGGCAACTGGACGAACTCGTCCTGCGCGCGCTGCATCAGGTTCACCTGCTCGGTAAGCGCGGCCTGGGCAAAGGCGACGCTCGAATCGAACTGCTCCTCAGTGCCGCCCGGCTCGAAGAACGACGTCGACTCGTGCCTGGCCTGCCACCAGCGATCGCGCCGCGAGGGCTGGTCGGGGACTTCCTCGATGAAGCCGTGCTGGGCCAGCTGGCGCAAGTGGTAGCTGGTCGCGCCGGAGTTGAGCCCGAGGCGCTCGGCGAGGCGGGTAGCGTTCGCCGGGCCATCGATGCGCAGCATGCCGAGCATGCGCAGGCGCACCGGATGCGTCAGGGCCTTGAGGGCGGTCGCATCGGGGACGATGCGGGTGATCTCGCGGGTCGGGGCTTTCATGCCCGGAGCTTATGATTACAAAGAACTGTTTGCAAATAATTCTTTGCGATTTGCGGACGAGTAGCCTGGTCCGCCCGGTGCACTCGGCCCACCCCCCTCCCAACCTCCCCCACAAGGGGGGAGGTGCCGTTCGGAGGTTGGGGCTGGAATCAGCAAAACCCACCGGCCAACACCTCCCCCTTGATGGGGGAGGCCGGGAGGGGGTGGGGCCGCAGCCACCGAATGGTGCGCAGGGATTTCGGAGGCTGGGACCGCCTCCTCCGCCATCCTCCCCGCTACACGGGAGGAGGATGAACAAAGAAAGCCTAGATCTCGGCTTCGTCGAAGATGCGAGTCAGGTCGCCGGCCCACTCGCCATGATACTTGTCGAGCCAGCGCTCGGCCTGGGTCTTGCCGAGGTCGAGGGTCTGGTTGAGCGGATCGAGGAAGACCGTTTCATCCTTGCCGTTCGCAAGGTGCTTGCGGCGACGCAGGCCATCGCCGGCGAGATCGACGACGAGGCGGGCGATGTCGGCGACGGTGCCGCCACGGAATGGGGTGTGGATGGCGGTGCGCGGCACTTCGTTGCGCAGCGTCTGGCGCTCGGCTGCGGTCCAGTCGCTCACCAGGTCCCAGGCGGCATCGAGCGACTCGCTGTCGTAGAGGAGCCCCGTCCAGATCGCCGCGAGCGCCAGGACGTGGTCGCGATCGCCCATGTCGGCGCCGCGCTGCTCGAGGAACTGCTTGAGCCGAACCTCGGGGAACAGGGTCGAGAGATGGTTCTCCCAATCCTTCACCGTCGGGCGAACGCCGGGCAGTTGCGGGAGCTTGCCCTGCATGAAGGCGCGGAAACTTTCCCCGGCGACATTGATGTACTCGCCCTTCCTGATGACGAAGTACATCGGCACGTCGAGTGCATACTCGGCGTAGCGATCGAAGCCGAAGCCCTCCTCGAAGGCGAAAGGCAGCATGCCGGTGCGGGCGTTGTCGGTGTTGAGCCAGATGTGCGAGCGGAAGCTCAGGTAGCCCGAAGGCTTGCCGTCAACGAAGGGTGAATTGGCAAACAGCGCCGTGACGATCGGCTGCAGCGCCACCGAGACGCGCAGCTTCTTGACCATGTCGGCTTCGTCGGAGAAATCGAGGTTCGCCTGCACGGTGGCCGAACGATACATCATCGAGGTGCCGAGCGTGCCGACCTGCTGCATGTATCTGGTCATGATGCCGTAGCGCGACTTCGGCATGGCGGCGATTTCGGCGACCGACCAGAGCGGCGTGACGCCGAGGCCGAGGAAATGGATGTTCAGCGGGCCGCCGATGACGCGGCAATCCTCGAGATGCGCGTCGAGCTCGGCGGCGGCATCGTGGATGGTGAGCTGCGGGGCGCCGGAGAGTTCGAACTGGCCACCCGGCTCGAGCGAGATGCCGCCGACGGCGCCGAGGTTACGCAGCCCGATCGGGTTGCCGCGATCGAAGAACGGATGCCAGCCAGTGCGGGCCTCGATGCCCCTCAGCAGCGCATGCACGCCATCGTCACCGGCATAGGGGACCGGGGCGAGCGGGGCTTTGCGGTAGACGTGTTTTTCGTGCTCGGTGCCGACGCGCCACTCGGATTTCGGCTTGCCGCCGACGGCCATGACCTCAAGCAGGTCAGCCCGCGATTCAATCAGCGGTGCGTTTTCTTCGCCGGCCATGGGCACTCCAGTAAGGCAAGACTGCCGGGCTCCTGGCCGGGCGCGGCGGACAATACTGAGCCGCGCTCCGAATGCAATGGGCTTTATCGCCAATCGCCGATGGTTGACTGCACGACCGCCAGGGCGGCCACCGCGGCGGTATCGGCACGCAGGATGCGAGGACCGAGACTGATCGGGATAACGAAGGACTGCGCGAGGAGCAGCGCCCGCTCATCGTCGGAGAAACCGCCTTCGGGGCCGACGAGGATACCAACCGGCAGCCCGTCGAGGTCGAGCAACTGGGTATTGGGGGCGTGGCTAGGCGCGCTCTCGTCGGCAAAGATCAGGCGACGGAGGCCGTGATCATGCTGCCAGTGGGCGATGAGCTCAGCGAGCCCGATCTCATCGGCAAGCGTCGGAACGCTCAACACTTCGCACTGCTCGGCCGCTTCGATGATGTTGGCCTGCAGCTTGTCGGCCTTGAGCCGCGACACCTGGGTATAGCGGGTGATCACCGGCTGGATGGTGCCGGCGCCCATCTCGGTCGCCTTCTGCACCAGGTAGTCGAGCCGGCCGGTCTTCAGGGGGGCAAAGCCGAACCAGAGATCGGATTTCGGCGTCTGGTGCTGGGTTTGCACCACCAGTTCGAGGCTCGCCCCCTTGCGATGGTCGCTGGCGATCCTCGCCATCCAGGCGCCATCGGCGCCATTGAACACGACGAGCGCATCCGTCGCCTTCATGCGCAGCACACTCAACAGGTAGTTGGTGTGGTCGCGACCAAGCTCCAGTATCGCGCCAGCGGCGAGCGGCGCCTCGATATAGAGGCGAGGCAGGGTCTTGTGCGATCTGGGCATCGTGGTACGCGTGACTAGGAAACTGGCCGACCGCCATCAAGACATACAAGACAGACGATGCAAACCCCTGAAAAAGCAGCAGGTACGGTCGCGGACGCGAGCCGCGGCAACTGGCTCGACCGCTATGCGCCGGAATGGCTGAAGCCCTACGGACGGCTGGCGCGCTGGGATCGGCCGCTGCCGCTGCTGCTGCTGTTCTGGCCCTGCGGTTTTGCGCTGGCACTGGCGGCGCTGGCCGAACCGGGGCGCGGCTTCGACTGGTGGGCGCTGATCCTGTTCTATATCGGCTCGGTGGCAATGCGGGGGGCCGGCTGCACCTTCAACGACATCGTCGACACCGACATCGACATGAAGGTGGCGCGGACCCGCTCGCGGCCGATACCTTCGGGCCAGGTGACGAAGCGGCAAGCGGCCCTGTTCCTCGTGCTGCAGTCGCTGGTCGGGCTGGTGGTGCTGCTGCAGTTCAACACCACCACGGTGATGCTGGGCGTCGCTTCGCTGGTCCTGGTCGCGATCTAT
>JAEUMC010000051.1 GCA_016793415.1 Devosia sp.
CCGCTTCACTGCGTTGATCGACCGCGCCCTCGATATCGCCGACTGCGAGTTCAAGGGCCAGGCGATCGGCTGGAATTCCCCCGCCGGGTTCCGCCACCCGGGCCTCCATGAATACGAGGGGGAAGGCGGCCTCGCCTGGGCCCGCTCGTTCTCCGGCCTGCTCGTCACCTGCGGCCTCGACCACATCCTGTTCATGAACGAGGTGCCGGCCGACACCTATGTCTATGGCCCCAAGCCGACCGTCAGCCATTCCCTGCACGGCCGCATCGGCACCATTCCGGCCAAACTCACTGGCTACGGCGAGGAGTGGCATGGCGACGAGTGCGTGCTGTGGGCCGAAGGCATCGTGCAGCAATCGGCGGTGTTCGGCGAGGACCTGCACCTGATCCGCCGCATCGAGGCGGATGTCGGCGGCAACGAGATCCGGATCAGCGATCGGGTCGTGAACCACGGCTTCTACAAGACGCCGCACATGTACTGCTACCACATCAATGTCGGCCACCCCGTCCTCGACGCGGGCTCGCGCTATCTCGCACCGATCCGCGACGTGGTGTGGGCTGCCCATGCCGGCGACAGCTACAAGAGGCAAGGCGTCGGCTACCGCACGCTGAGCGCCCCGAAGCTCGATTTCCACGAGCAGGTCTGGCAGCACGAACTCGGGGCCGATGCCCAAGGCAGGCAATTCGTTGCGTTGGTCAATGATCGCATCGGACTGGGCTTTGAGGTCGCGACCAACAAGGCGCAGTTCCCCTGCCTCTATGAATGGCAGAACCTGCAGGCCGGACAGTATGCGCTCGGCATCGAGCCTTCGACCAACCACGTGCTCGGCAACAACGCGGCGCGCCAGCGCGGCGAGATGATCTGGTTGCAGCATGGCGAGGAGAAGCGCTACGACAGCACCTTCCGCATCCTCGACGGTGCCGCCGACATTCGAGCGAGCGAGGCGCGCATCCGTGCCATCGGCGGCCAACCCGACGACGAATACCCTGCGCCATCCGGCAACCACCTGACGATCGAGGGCCGCTGATGGGCACGGATCGCTTCGGCTCGCTCGAGCACAAGACCATCCTCTACACCGGCGCTGCCGGCGGGCTGGGGCTCGAGACGACGCTCCATATGCTGCGCTCGGGCGCGAAAGTTGTCGCCATCGACAACGATGCGAACAAGGTTGCGGCGCTGCTGCAGGCCGCCGCAGGGCTCAAAGGCCTAACCGTCGCCAAGCTCGATCTCGCCGATCTCACCGGGCTGCGCGCCGGGCTGCAGAAACTCTCGGCCCAGGTCGGTGGCTTCGATATCGTCATCAACAATGCTGCGATCTACCCCGCAAAACCCTTCGAGGATTACACGATCGAAGAGATGCAGCTGGTACAGCGCATCAATGTCGATGCCGGCATCGTCTGCGTCCAGGTGGCGCTGCCGCACATGAAGGCGACAAAGCGCGGCCGGATCATCAATATCTCCTCGGTGACCATTTCGGGCGGCTGGTCGGATCTCACCCCCTATGTGCAGTCGAAGATGGCGCTGGTCGGCCTCACCCGCTCCTGGGCGCGCGAGTTCGGCAAGCACGGCATCACCGTCAACGCGGTGGCGCCGGGCGCCTTCCCCACCGACGCCGAAAAGATCCACCCCGACCTCGCCGCCTATGAGAAGCGCATCTACGAAGCGCAGGCGCTGCAGCGGCGCGGGGCTCCGGACGATATAGCCAACATCCTGATGTTCCTCGCGTCGGACGCGGCGTCGTTCATCACCGGCCAGACCATCCACGTGGATGGCGGCTGGTACATGCACTGATGCTGATGCGCGTGTGGCCCCACCCCCTCCCATCCTCCCCCAGCAAGGGGGCGGTGCCGTCCTGTGCTTGGGGCGGTATCGGGCCAAATGCACCGGCCCACACCTCCCCCTTGATGGGGGAGGCCGGGAGGGGGTGGGGCCGCACGCACCAAACCAACGTCTCCTTACTCAACCCTGACGAGTTCTGACCCATGGGCATCCTCTCCGGCTACCGCGTCCTCGATTGCTCCATCGCCATGGCGGGCCCGTTCGCGGCACAGCGGCTTGGCGATCTTGGCGCCGATGTGGTGAAGGTCGAGCCGGTGACCGGCGAGTGGCAGCGCCATACCGCCGCCGGCGGGGCGCGCGGCAACAAGGTCAACGTCTCGTTCCTGTCGCTCAACCGCAACAAGCGCTCCCTCGCGGTCGACCTCAAGGACCCCGACGGCAAGGCCGTACTGCTCGAGCTGGTGAAGACCGCCGACGTGTTCCTGCAGAACTATCGGCCGGGCGTGGCGAAGCGCCTGGGTGTCGACTACGAGACCCTGTCGAAGATCAACCCGCGCCTCGTCTACGTGTCGATCTCCGGCTATGGCGAGGACGGCCCCTACCTCAATCGCCCCGGTCAGGATCTGGTGCTGCAGGGCATGTCGGGGGCCATGCTGTCGGCGGGGCGCGAGGGCGAGCCGCCCAACGCAGCGGGGCAGTACCTGGTCGACGGCATCACCGCCTACACCGCCTTCGAGGGCGCGCTGGCGGCGCTGCTGCATCGCGAGCGCACCGGCGAGGGCCAGCTGGTGCAGGTCAACATGCTCGACGCCATCACCACCATCCAGATGCAGGAACTCTCGGTGTTCACCGTCGGCCACAAGCCGCAGGTGCGCTCGGCCGAGCCGCACGCCCATGTCTATATCCGCGCGCCCTACGGCGCCTTCGCCACCTCCGACGGCTTCATTATCGTCGCCTTCCCCAAGCTCGCCAATCTGGGCCAGACCATCGGCGAGCCGAGCTTTCTGACGATGGACGACGAGGTCGACACCTGGACCCGGCGCGACGAGATCTTCGCCAAAACCCGCGACCGGCTGAAGACCAAGACCACCGCCGAGTGGCTGGAGCTGCTGCGCGCCGCCGATATCTGGTGCGGCCCGGTCTATGGCTATGCCGACCTGGTCGAGGACGAGCAGATCAAGCACAACGGCACCTTCGTCGAGTACGACCACCCGACCGAAGGGCATGTGAAGACCCCGGGCTTCCCGATCCGCTTCTCGAAGACCCCCTCGACCGTCGAACGCGGCGCCCCGGTGGTCGGCCAGCACAGCCGCGACGTGCTGCGCGAAGCCGGCTTCGACGACGCAGCGATCGAAAAATTGCTGGCCAAAGGCGCAGTTGCGGAGAACGGCATATGAGCGAGAACATCCTCGTCGAGCGCGACGGCTTCGTCGGCATCATCACCATCAACCGGCCGGAAAAGCTCAACGCCATGACGCCGGAAATGGCGGCGGCGCTGGTGGCCGCGGTCACCGAGTTCAATACCGATGATGCGATCCGGGCAGTGGTCCTCACCGGCGCCGGGGAGAAGGCGTTCTCCGCCGGCTCGGATATCCGCACCCTCGACGACTACGACAGCGCCTGGAATTTTCGCACCCGGCCGGATTATTGCGACGCCATCCGCGCCCTGCTGAAGCCGTCGATCGCCGCGGTCAACGGCTATGCCTTCGGCGGCGGCCTCGAAACCGCCATGGCCTGCGACATCCGCATCGCCTCGGACAATGCCAGTTTCGCCGCCCCCGAGATCAAGCTTGGCTGGATCGGCGGCGGCGGCATGGCCGTGAACCTCGCCCATGCCGTCGGCCCCTCCAACGCCGCACTGATGATCATGACCGGCGACCCGATCGATGCGGCAACGGCCGAACGCTGGGGCCTCGTCTCCCGCATCGTGCCGCGCACCAATCTGCTGGCTGAGGCGAAGCGGTTGGCTGCGACGATTGCCTCACGCGCCCCGATTGCTGCCGAGACGGCGAAGCTGAATCTTCGCGCTGCGTGGGAGCTGTCGGTCGCCAACGCCATCAGCTACGAGCGCGACCTGCAGGCGATCTGCTTTGCGACGGAAGATGCCAGCGAGGGGCGCGCCGCGTTCAAGGAGAAGCGGTCACCGGTGTTCAAGCGGCGGTCGCTCCTGCTCCCCTCCCCCTTGAGGCGAGGGGCGGGGGGTGGGGGTGGCG
>JAEUMC010000091.1 GCA_016793415.1 Devosia sp.
GAACCAGGAAGATTTCATCTGGTCGACCCGCTCGGCCGCGGCCGGTGGCGTCACCACCATCGTCGACATGCCTTATGACGAAGGCAACCTGGTCTGTTCGGCCGAGGCAGTGCGCATCAAGGTGGCGCATGCTGAACCGCAGGCCCGGGTGGATTTTGCCCTCTACGGCACCATCAACCCGGAGGAGGGGGCAAGTCGCATCGCCGAGCAGGCAGAAGCAGGCGTCGCGGCGTTCAAGTTTTCGACCTTCGGCACCGACCCGGTGCGCTTCCCCCGCATCTCGCCGCCGCTGTTGGCCGAAGCCTTCGCCGCGGTGGCCAAGACCGGGCTGACGGCGGGCGTCCACAACGAGGATGACGAGAGCGTCCGCGCCGCCATGGCGCGGGTCAAGGCCTCCGGGATCACCGACTGGCGGGCGCATGGCATGAGCCGGCCGCCGCTGACCGAATTGCTGGCAACGCTGCAGATCTACGAGACTGGAGCGCAAACCGGGTGCGACGCGCACGTGGTGCATTGCTCGCTGAGCCGCGGCTATGACATCGCCGCCGACTACCGCGCGCACGGCTTCGGCGCCACCATCGAATGCTGCATCCACTACCTGACGCTGGACGAGGAAAACGACGTCCGGCGGCTGGGTGGCAAGGCCAAGATCAACCCGCCGATCCGCCCCCGCGCCGAGGTGGAAGCGCTATGGCGGCAGGTCGCGGCCGGCAATGTGACGCTGGTCTCCACCGACCATGTCAGCTGGTCGGAAGACCGCAAGACCAATCCCGACATGCTGGCCAATTCCTCGGGCGTGCCGGGCCTCGAGGCCATGGTACCGCTGTTCGTCAAGGGCGCCCTGGAGCGCGGGATATCGCTGACCTGGGCGGCAAAGCTGATGGCGGCCAATCCGGCCAGGCACTTCCGGCTAGGCACTAAGGGCGCGCTCGAGGCTGGGAAGGACGCCGACATCACCGTGCTGGTCGATCGTCCGGTGGTCTACGACGCGGCCCGGTCCGGGCACAACGTCGTGGGCTGGTCGCCGTACAACGGGATCACGCTGCCCTGGACGGTGGCAGGGACCTGGCTGCGCGGGCAGCAGGTGTTTGACGGAACGAACGTCGCCGAGCCCGGGGCAGGGCGGTGGGTGCGGCCGTGAGCATTGAGTGCTTGGCTACCCCCCTCCCAACCTCCCCCACAAGGGGGGAGGTGCCCGCTGGTTCATTGGGCGCGATCCAACCTCACTCTCGACTCTTCACCTCCCCCCTTGTGGGGGAGGCCGGGAGGGGGGAGCCCCACGCTCGGCGCCACCCATGACCCGCAACCTCCCCACCCAGGAAGCCCGCATCGCCGAGGATATCGCTACCCTCGCCGAGATTACCGAACCCGGCCGGCCCTACACCCGCCGTGCCTTCACCCCGATGTTCCTCAGCGGTCGCGAATGGCTGGTCCGGCGTTTCGAGGCCGCGGGCCTCGAGACTCGCATCGATGCTTCCGGCAACCTGATCGGTCGCCGTCGTGGGCGCACGGGTGGGAAGACCATCATGCTCGGCTCGCACTCCGACACCGTACCCGATGGCGGGCGCTTCGACGGCATTGCCGGCGTCTCCGCGGCGCTTGAGGTGGCCCGTGCGCTGCACGACCAGGGCGTACAACTCGAGCACGACCTGGAGATCGTCGATTTCCTCGCCGAGGAGGTGTCGATCTTCGGCGTCTCCTGCGTCGGCAGCCGCGGCATGGCCGGGGTCCGGCCGGACAACTGGCTCGACCGCGAGGTCGACCAGTTCACCCTGCGCGAGGGGATCGCCGAGGTCGGCGGCAACCCTGGGAAGCTCGAGAAGCGCGAGGACATCGCCGCTTTCCTCGAGCTCCATATCGAACAGGGGCCAGTGCTTGAGGACGGCCATCTCGATATCGGCGTGGTGACGGCGATCGCTGGGATTACCCGCATCGAAGTGGTGGTGAATGGCCGTGCCGACCACGCCGGCACCACCCCGATGGGCTCGCGGCAGGATGCGCTCACCACCGCGGCAAGGCTGGTGGTGCGGATCGAGGAACTGGGCACCTTGCTGAGCAAGGGCAAGTTCCATTTCGCTGCCACCGTGGGCGAATTCTCGATCGAGCCAGGGGCGGCCAATGTCGTGCCGTCACGAGCCCGGTTGCTGATCGATGCGCGGGCTGAGCGGCGCGAGGACATGGAGCGGTTCCTCGCCGAGCTCACCGTGCTCGTTAACGCGACGGCCGCGGCGACCGGGGTGGCGATAGAGCCGCCATTGACCATTTCCGACAATTTGCCAACGCCTTGCGACCCGTTCGTGCTTGATACGCTGGACGCGGCAGCCGTGGCCGTGGGGGCGCGCCATCGCCGCATGGCCTCGGGCGCCGGGCACGACACGGCCTGGATGGCGCGGGTGACCAAAGCGGCGATGATCTTTATCCCCTGCCTCGGCGGCCGCAGCCATACGCCGGAAGAATACGCCGAAACGGCCGACGTGGCGCTGGGCGCCGCCGTGCTGCTGGAGGCGGTGAAGCGGTTGGACAAGGAATTGTAGTGTGGGTCGCGTACTAACCGAAAAGGATGTGGAAGCCGCGGTGAAAGGCGGCTCCGTCGATGCCGCCGGCGGTGGTGGCTGGGCCGACCATGGCCGCATGCTCGGGCTTGCCGCGGTGAGCGTCGGCAAGCCCGAGCTGGTCGATATCGAAGAACTTGATCCGCGCGATTGGGTGGCGACTGCCGCCGCGATCGGCGCGCCAGCCTCGACCACGCCGTGGGAGATGCGCGGCGTCGATTACGTCAAGGCGGTGAAGCTTCTGGAGAAGGCGCTGGGCGACAAGGTCCGTGGCCTGATGATCGGGCAGAACGGCAAGAGCTCGACCCTCAACGCCTGGCTGCCGAGCGCTATCCTCGGCACCAAGGTGGTCGATGCGGTGGGCGACATCCGCGCCCATCCGACCGGTGACATGGGCTCGATCGGCATGGCCGGCAGCCCCAAGAAGATGATCCAGACCGCCGTGGGCGGCAATCGCGCCGAGAACCGCTACATCGAGCTGGTGGTGAAGGGCGCGACGGCAAAGATCTCGCCGATCCTGCGCACCGCGGCCGACATGTCGGGCGGCTTCATCGCCTCCTGCCGCAACCCGTTGCGCGCCAAATACGTACAGCGCAACGCCGCGCTCGGCGGCATTTCGCTGGCGCTGAGCCTCGGCGAGGCGATCATCGCGGCCGAGAAAAAGGGCGGCTCGGCGGTGATCGACGCCATCGTCAAGGCGACAGGCGGCAGCATTCTGGTGAAGGGCGCGGTGACCAAGAAAGACCTCGTCTACACCAGGGAGGCCTTCGACATCGGCCGCTTCGTGCTGGGTGAGGGCGACAAGGCCGTCACCATCCACACCATGAACGAGTACATGGCGATCGACGATGCCGGCGGCAATCGGCTCGCCACCTTCCCCGATGTGATTGCCACCCTCGACGCCGCCGGCCAGCCGCTGAGCGCCGGGCAGTTGCGCGAAGGCATGTTCGTCTTCGTCCTGCACGTCCCCAAGAAGGTGATCCCGCTCTCCTCCTCGGTGATCGACCCGGCTGTGTATCCGCCGGTCGAAAAGGCGATGGGGATCGAGCTGGCGAAATAC
>JAEUMC010000137.1 GCA_016793415.1 Devosia sp.
ATCGAGCCGCAGCGAAACCCGCTCCCCCGCGGGCTCCCACACCCAGGCAAGCGTCGTACTGCTGCGGCTCACCGCACCTGGAATCTTACCAGATGCGGATGAGTCCAAGTTACAAGGCAAGCGAAGCTTGGGAGCGTCAGCGACCTAGCGCAGCTCGGAGGGGGTGTGCGGAGCCACGGTGCTCCAAGGAGCATCAAGCTGCCAGCGCCTCGCGCGGCACGGCGTGCAGCGCCGCCGGCTGGAACAGCATCTTGACGTAGTTGCGCGCCATCAGCATCTGCTCGGGCAGCACCGAAGGGTCGCCGAGCGACTTGCTCATGATGATGCCGCCATCGATGGCGCAGGTGATGTTGCGCGCAATCCGGCCGGGGTCGACTGGTTCGCGCAGCGGATATGCCGCGACGATCTTCTCGACCATCCCGCGGAAGAAGGCGTTCCACTCCTCGACGATCGAGTTGACCATCGCCCGGACCTCGCGATTGAACAGCTGCCCCTGGTAGCTCATCGTCGCCACCAGACAACCGGGATGTCCGCCGGGCATCGAGGCCATGTGCTCGGCAAACAGCGTCAGCCCGATCAGCAGCCGCTGCAACGGATCGTCGCTGAGCTCGGCCGCTCGGCCGAAGACTTCGCCCACCAGTTGCTCGAGGCGGCTGCGGTGCCGCGACAGCAGCCCTCGCGCCAGCTCGTTCTTGTCGTGGAAATGATAGAAGAAGCCGGATTTGGTGATCCCCGCCTCGGCGATGATCTCGTCGATCGAGGTCGCGCCAAAACCCTTGGCGAGGACGCCCGCTTCGGCGATGTCGAGGATGCGCTCACGCGTCTCGTTGCCCTTACGCATACTGGTTCCTCCAGAAAACCGTACCGCCGGTGCAGTTTTCGCGCCGCTCGCTCCATGCCGGCACCTCACCCCGGCGGCCACGCACCGGGCTATGGGGTTGTTGTGGCTTGCTGATTCGATCCAAGCGCGAACCACACCACGTGCTCGCTATCTTCCCGAGCAAAGTCATCATATGTTTTGTGGAAAGCGGGGCGCGCTTGGGAATATGACGATGACCACCATCGACCTGGACGAGAGCCGGATCCGCCACAACACTGATGCCGGTTTCATCCGGCGCCTGCTGCGCCGCTTGGCTGAGCGACACAGGGAGCGCGCCACCCTGACGGGCCTCAGTCGCATGCAGCCCCATCTGCTGCGCGACATGGGGATCGAGCCCGGCGACATCTTCGACGCGCTCGACGGCAAGCGTAGCTCCGTGCTGTTCAATCCGATGCGGAAGCCCGACCATCGCTAACCCCTGACGGCCCGCCACGCGGCGATGATGGCATCGGCCGACAGGTCGATGTCCGCCGCCGTGGTGGCGCCCGAAGTCACGGAAATCCGCATCACCCAGTCGCCATGCCAGGCGGCGCCGCCGGCAAAGCACACGCCGCCGGCCTGCACGCCTGATATCACCGCCTCGGTCAGTGCCTTGCGCGTCGTCGCATCACCGGTGCCGAAATCGACGATCAGCTGGTTGATGGTGACCTCGTTCCTGAGGTTGATGCCGGGCTCGGCGCCGAGCCGCTCGGCCATCCGCCTGGTCAGCGCACAATGCTGCTCCACCAGCTCCGCTACGCCCTGCCGGCCCAGCGTCTTCAGCATCGCCCATACCGGCGTGCCGCGCGCCCGGCGTGACAGTTCCGGCACGAACGCCGAGGGCACCCGATCGGTCGGGCTGATCGTCGGCAGGTAGCTCGCCCATTGCGTCATGGCGCGCTGGTGCGCCTCGCGGTCGCGTACGATGGCGAAGCCGGAATCGTAGGGCACCTGCAGCCATTTGTGGCCATCGGTGACCCACGAATCCGCCGCCTCGATGCCAGCGGTCAGGTGCTTGAGCGACGGTGTCGCCCGGGCCCAGAGCCCGAACGCCCCATCGACATGCACCCAGGCGCCGGCGGCGTGGGCGATCGGAATGATATCCTCGAACCGGTCATAGGCGCCGGTATTGATCTGCCCGGCCTGGGCGATGACGATCTTCGGGCCGCTCAGCCCGCGCAGCGCCGCGTCGAGCGCCGCAACGCTCATCCGGCCCTGCCCGTCGGTGGCGACCCGGACCAGCCGGCGATAACCGAAGCCGATCAGTTGTAGCGCCGAGAACATCGAGGAATGCGCGTCGTCGCCGATCAGCACATGCACCGGCGGGGCGCCGAACAAGCCGTCGGCATCGGGGTCCCAGCCGGCATCGAGCAGCACCCGGGTGCGTGCCGCCGCCAGCCCGACGGCGCCGGCGACGGTGGCCCCGGTGGTGAAGCCGATCGAACTCTGGCGCGGCAGGTCGAGAATATCCAACAGCCAACGCTCCGCCACCTCTTCCATGGCGGCGGCGGCCGGAGTCGGGGTGTGGTAGCCGGCATTCTGTCCCCAGGCGCTGACCAGCCAGTCGGCGGCAACGCCGGCCGGATGCGAGGCGCCCATCACCCAGCCGAAGAAGCGCGGGCCGGTGATCGGCATCAGCCCACCCGCGCTGCGCCTGACCAGCTCTTCGAGCACGTCGAGCGGCGCAGCGCCCTGCTCGGGCACCGGCTCGCTGAGCCGGTCGCGCATCTCGGCATAGCTATGCTCCGGACGGCCGGCATGTTGGTCGAGCGAGGCGCGATAGTCGACCGCATGATCGACGGCGCGGCTCAGCAGTGTGCGTATGTCGTAAGTCATAATATGACCTCCCGGATGCGCCGGAGAAATCACAGCGCACCTGAAGCGCAGATGAACGAAGGCCCGGCACCCCCTCGGGGCACCGGGCCTTCACAAACTAGACCTTCGGCTGTCAGGCGGCGAGCTTCTTGAGGATAGCCGCGCCCATTTCCTCGGTGCCGACGGTCTTGCGGTTGTCCTGCGCGATGTCGCCGGTGCGCAGGCCATCCGCCAGCACGCTCGAGATCGCCGCTTCCAGCCGGTCGGCCAGCGCCACCAGGTTGAACGAGTAGCGCAGCGCCATGGCGAACGAGGCCAGCATGGCGATCGGGTTGGCAATGCCCTTGCCGGCAATATCCGGCGCCGAACCGTGCACCGGCTCGTACAGCGCCTTGCGCTTGCCGGTCGCCGCATCGGGAGCGCCAAGCGAAGCCGATGGCAGCATGCCGAGCGAACCGGTGAGCATCGCCGCCGCATCCGACAGGATGTCGCCGAACAGGTTGTCGGTCACCATCACGTCGAACTGCTTGGGGTTGCGCACCAGCTGCATCGCCGCATTGTCGGCGAGGATGTGGTGGAACTCGATATCGGGATAGTCCTTGGCCACCGCCTGCGCCACCTCGTCCCACAAGACGCCCGACTTCATGACGTTCTTCTTGTCGGCCGAGTGCACCTTGTTCTTGCGGGTACGGGCGAGATCCATGGCGACGCGCACGATTCGGTCGATCTCGTAGGTTTCGTAGACCTGCGTGTCGATGGCGCGCTTCTGGCCATTGCCCAGATCGGTAATGGTCTTGGGCTCGCCGAAATAGACGCCGCCGGTCAATTCGCGCACGATCAGGATATCGAGGCCCTCGACCAGCTCGCGCTTCAGCGACGAGGCGTCGGCCAAAGCCGGATAGCAGATCGCCGGACGCAGGTTGGCGAACAGCTTCAGGTCCTTGCGCAGCCGGAGCAGGCCCGCTTCCGGGCGCTTCTCGTAGGGCACCTTGTCCCATTTCGGCCCGCCCACCGCGCCGAAGATCACCGCATCGGCGGCCAGCGCCTTCTGCATGTCCGCTTCCGAGATCGCCTCGCCATGCGCATCGTAAGCGCAGCCGCCGACCAGGCCCGTATCGAAGGTGAAATCCGTCTCACCCTGGCTGTTGAGCCAGGCGATCACCTTCTCGACCTCCTTCATGATCTCGGTGCCGATGCCGTCGCCGGGGAGAAGGAAGAGTTTCTGGGCCATGGGTGATCCTCGCTTGCAGGATAGTGCTGGCGCGGGACTTATCGCTACTTGCCCCGCGCCTGCAAGGCCGACGAACGGCTCGTCCGTCCAGTCAGCTGGTGAAGAACGGCTGCGTGCCATGCGCCTCGATGGCGGTGGCGAGCCGCGACAGCGCATGCACATAGGCAGCGGTGCGCATCGTGGTTTTGCGGCCTTTCGCGATGTCCCACACCGCCCGCCCCTCGCGCTCCATGATGCGCAGCAGCCGGGCGTGGATTTCCTCGACGTCCCAGTAGAACCCCTGCCGGTTCTGCACCCACTCGAAATAGGAAACCGTGACGCCGCCGGCATTGGCGAGAATGTCGGGCAACACGGTGATCCCGCGTGCTTCCAGCAGCTTGTCGGCATCCGGCGTCACCGGACCATTGGCAAGCTCCAGCACCACCCTGGCCTTGATGCTCGCTGCATTGTCGCGGGTGATCATGTCCTCGAGCGCGGCCGGCACCAAGAGGTCGCAGTCGACCCCGATCAACGCCTCGGCCGCAATCACCTCGGCGCCGAGTTCGCCCGCGAGATCGGCCACCTGCTTGCCGCTGGCCTTGCCGGCGATCAGCTTCGCCACATCCAGCCCGTCGGCCCGATGGATGGCGCCGGTCGAGTCCGACACGGCGACGATCCTGTGCCCATCCGCCCCGGCGAGTTGCGCATAATACTGCCCGGCATTGCCGAACCCCTGGATGGCAACGCGCATCCCGGCGCCGAGCCCGAGCTCGCTGGCAAGGTGCCGCACCAGGTAGTAGCCGCCGCGCGCCGTGGCATCGTTGCGGCCGAGCGAACCGCCCAGCGCAATCGGCTTGCCGGTGATCACCGCCGGGCTCAACTGGCCGACGATCTGGCTGTACTCGTCGGCCATCCAGCCCATGATCATCGCGTTGGTGTAGACGTCGGGCGCCGGAATATCGCGATCCGGTCCGACCACCCGGGCGAACGCCTGCATATAGGCGCGCGACAGCCGCTCCAGTTCCGATTTCGACAGGGTGCGCGGATCGACGCGCACCGCGCCCTTGCCGCCGCCATAGGGCAGGTTCATCACCGCGCACTTGAAGGTCATCCAGAAAGCCAGCGTCTCGACCTCCTCGATCGTCGATTCCGGATGGAAGCGGATACCGCCTTTGGTCGGCCCGCGCGTGTCGTCATAGCGGCAGCGCCAGGCGAGGAAGGATTTGCGCGAGCCGTCATCCATGCGGATCATCAGCCGCATCTTGGTGGTTTCGCGCGGATACTTGAGCTTCTCGATGACGTCGGCATCGATCTTCAGATGGCTGGCAGCCTCGTCGAGGCGAGTAAGGGCGCGGTCGAGCAACGTGTCGTCGGACATGGCAATTCCTGGGTCTGGACGTGAACGAAAGCCGGCGACCGCTCCGCCCTTCACCAGGGCTGGAGACGCGAGCGCCGTTTGCGGGCATGGGCGTGCGAGGGCCGCCTGCGGCCGATCAGGGCGGGGGTGAAGCCGGAGAGGTCAGGTGCTGCTGCACCACGCGCCGGTGCCCGCTGCCGAGGCCCTGCAGCCTCGCGGTCGTGGCAAAGCCGACCGTCATCGCGGCAAGGCTCGGCCTTGGCAGGTCGGCGAAATCCATCAGCGTCCGGAAGCGCCGAAGCGGGCGGTGACTTCGATCTCGAGCTTCATCTCGGGACGGGTCAGCCCGCACACCACCATGGTGGCCGCCGGCCGGATGTCGGCGAACACCTCGCCGGCCACCGCGACCAGCGCATCGTAGTGCGCCATGTCGGTGATGTAGTAGCGCACCCGCACCGTATCCTT
>JAEUMC010000120.1 GCA_016793415.1 Devosia sp.
AAGCTCGCCGCCAAATCACCGACGCCGCCTACTACGCAACAGCCCCCTCTGGGGAGAGGGCCGGGGTGAGGGGCGCCAAACGCTCGGCCTAGAACCCCAACTCCCGCCGAACCTCCGCCGCCGTCAGCCCCGCTTCGCGCAGGCTCCTGAGCGATGTGGAGCCTTTCGACTTGCTGAGCTTCTTGCCCTCCGCATCGAGGATCAGCTTGTGGAAGGTGTAGAGCGGCGAACTGAGGCCGAGCAGCATCTGCAACAGTACGTGGATATCGGTCGAAGGCTCCATGTCGCGGCCGCGGGTGACATGGGTGATGCCCTGCGCGTCGTCGTCGATCACCACGCTGAGATGGTAGCTGGTCGGGGTCCCCTTGCGCTGCAGCACCACATCGCCCCAGCGCTCCGGCCGGGCGTAGCGGATCTGTGGGCGATCCGCCGGGGTGGGGCCGGCGACGCTGTAGGTCAGCAGCCCGGTCAGCGCCATCGCCTCATCGGTCTTCAGCCGCCAGTTCGCCACCCGTCCTTCGGCAAAGCGCTGCTTCACCTCGGCTGCGGACAGGTGCCGGCAGGTGCCGGGATAGAGCGGCGCGCCGTCCGGGTCGGTGCCGGTGGAAGAGGCGGCCAGTTCGGTGCGTGAGCAGAAGCAGGGGTAGAGCAGGTCACGCGCCTTCAGCCGATCGGCTGCGGCGGCATAAAGCGGGAAGCGGGTGGATTGCCGCAGCACCGGCTCTTCCCAGCTGAGGCCGAGCCAGGCGAGATCGGCAAAGATCGCCTCGGTGAATTCCGGCTTGCTTCGGGTAAGGTCGGTGTCTTCGATACGGATCAGAAACCGGCCACCCAGTGCCTCGGCCCAGACCGAGGTGAACAGCGCCGAATAGGCGTGCCCCAGATGCAGCAAGCCATTAGGGCTCGGGGCGAAGCGGAGGACAGGTCTGAGCATGACAAACTGCTACCACGTAAGGACATTTCTTTGACAGACCGTCTCGATACGCCTCAGGCGCTGCAGCGCCAGCTCGGCGCCCTGATTGAGCTCGATCCGCGTCTGGGCGGCGTTGCCGAACGGGCCGGCGCATTCGAAATCCGCCGCTCGCCCGGCGGCTTCGAGGGGCTGGCGCGGATCGTCACCGGGCAGCAGGTCTCGACCGCCAGCGCCGATGCGATCTGGGGTCGCTTTGCGCAACTGGAGGGCGCGCTGGACCCGGTCGGCTACCTGAAACTCAGCGAGGAGGCGGTGCGTGGCGCCGGACAATCGGGCGGCAAGTACCGGACGTTGCGCGGTCTCGCCGAAGCCATCGCCGCCGGCAGCGTCGACTTCGCGCATCTTGCCGAACTGCCGGCCGACGAAGCGATCGCGGCGCTGACCCGGCTCAAGGGCATCGGGCCGTGGACCGCCGAGATCTATCTGATGTTCTCGGCCGCCCATCCCGACATCTTTCCGGCAGGCGATGTCGCCCTGCAGCGGGCCGCCGAGTGGGCGTTCGGGCTTGACGACAAGCCAGCGGTGAAGGACTTGATCGCGATGGCGCGGGGCTGGTCGCCCTATCGCTCCACTGCCGCATTGCTGCTGTGGCGTTTCTACCGCGCGGTGCGGAACAAGGAAGGATTGTCGATCTGATGGCCAAGCTCTCCGGCCCGATGCTGCCGCCCAAGAGCGGTGGCGCCCCGAAACAGGCGGTGATCCTGCTGCACGGCTATGGCGCCGACGGCAGTGACCTGATCGGGCTCGGCCACCATTGGGGGCCGCTGTTGCCCGATGCACTGTTCATTGCGCCGAACGCGCCGACGCCATGCGCCGGCAACCCGTTCGGCTTCGAGTGGTTTCCGCTGGCGGTCGATCGCATCGCCGGCCGCATCGAAGGGGCAAAGACCGCCGCGCCCGTGATCATCGAGTTTCTCACCGACCTGTGGGCGCAGACCGAGATCAAACCGGCGGACACCTTCCTTGTCGGCTTCTCGCAAGGGGCGATGATGGCGCTCAACGTCGGCACGGCGCTGCCGCGACCGGTCAGAGGCATCGTGGCGTTCTCGGGTGCGTTCGTTCCGGCCGATGGCTTTCCGGCAATCGACAAGCCGCCGGTGGCGCTGATTCACGGCGACCTCGACCAGGTGGTCGACCCCGCGCTGAGTCGGCAGGCGGCGACCGAGCTGACGGCTGCCGGGTTCGACGTCGCGCTGCATATTTCGCCGGGCACGGCGCACGGCATTGCGCCGGATGGGCTGGATTTCGCCACCTCGTTCATGTTGGCGCAGAACGGCTGAGCAAAGACCGAATGGCGCTTCACAGCCATGTCACAGTCGGCATAGAATATTGCTGATCATGACTGGCCGCGATTCCCGTTCGGGGGGCGACAAGTGACAGTACATGTGTCGCTTGAGAATAGCCCCGCTCTGGTGCTGAATGCCGATTACAGGCCGCTCAGCTACTATCCCTTGTCGCTTTGGTCCTGGCAGGACGCGATCAAGGCGATCTGCCTTGATCGGGTGCATGTGGTCTCCAACTACGACCGGGTGATCAAGTCGCCGAGCTTCGAGATGCTGCTGCCCAGCGTCGTCTCGCTCAAGGATTACGTGAAGCCGGCACGGCACCCCGCCTTCACCCGCTTCAATGTGTTCCTGCGCGACAAGTTCCAGTGCCAGTATTGCGGTGCACGGGACGACCTTACCTTCGACCATGTGATCCCGCGCTCGAAGGGCGGTCGCACCACCTGGGAGAACGTCGTCGCGGCGTGCGCGCCGTGCAACCTCAGGAAGGCCAACCGGCTGCCGCGCGAGATCAAGATGTTCCCGATGCAGGAGCCGTTCCAGCCGACGGTGCACGACCTGCACAATAACGGCCGGGCCTTCCCGCCCAACCACCTGCATCAGAGCTGGCTCGACTACCTCTACTGGGACATCGAGCTCGAGCCCTGAGGCTGGACGCCGGGTCTGCGAATAACTATTATTGGCAGGCGAACCGACGGAGGCCGATATGGCGATCAGTGCAGATCTGGGCGCGAACCTCGAAGCGGTGGTCGAGGACCTGGTCAAGAACGGCCGCTACAACTCCAAGAGCGAAGTGCTGCGCGAGGGCGTGCGGTTGGTGCAGGAGCGCGAGGCGGCGCTCCGGCGGCTTGATGCTGCGTTGGCACGAGGGCTGGCTGACGTTGAAGCTGGGCGCACCCGACCGGCGGAGGAGGTCTTTGCTGAGTTGAGGGCGAGGTATCAAGCGATGGCGGATGCTGAAGATGAAGTACCGCGTCGACGTATCGGCTGAAGCCCGCCTAGAACTCATTGGTGTTCTTGACTACCTCGCCGATGAAGTGAGTGCGCGTGCAGCAGTTCAGGTCGTCGACAGACTGTCCAGCGCGATCGCTGACTTGGGAGACAATGCACTAAGATACCAGTTGGTCCCATGGCGCGAGGGGAGTGGTATTCGTCGGCGCGTGGTCGGGAGCTACAACGTCTACTATGTTGTCAGCGACGACGTGGTGAGCGTTCTCCACGTTCTCCACGGCGCTCGGGATCACGAGCAGCTTCTGTTCCCCGAGGACTAGCCCTTCCGGCCTTTGAGCAACACGGTGCCGAGCATCACGACGATCGCCGCCGAGATCAGCGTGTTGGCGCCGGCGAGCGTTACGCCGAACAGGCTGAACTGGATCTTGTCGCAGGGGACGACCCGCGCGGCATTGATGTTGGTGAGGTCGGAAAAGCTCACATCGACGCCGGTGCCGGTGCAGGCGGTAGGGCCGGGCCAGAAGCCGTACTCGACGCCGGCATGGTAGCCGGCGAGATAGGTCGACCAGACGAAGGTCAAGAGCACCAGCACGATGCCGACATACCAGACGGCGCGTGGCAGCCGGCGCCACAGGATCAGCACCAGTGCGAGGAGCGGCAGCCCCCAATAGTAGGGCAGGCGCTGCTCGAGGCAGAGCTCGCACGGCACCAGCCCGCCGAACAGCTGCGAGCCCCAGGCGCCGGCAATGGTGGCAAGACCCAGGACGAACGAGATCGTCGCCAGCAGGCGGGAACGATCGGCGGTAAGGCTGGTGGTCACGGTGACGCTCCTATGCGGATGGGCGCCATATTCTCGGGCGCGGGCCCCAAGTCAACTTAAGCCCGCTCACGAGATCGTCACTCGCCGCCTGGTCCGGTGAGACCGAGCTGCGCCATGACGGCTCGGGCATTGTCGGGTGCGTGTTCCTTGTCGGTCGAGACGAAGAAGGCGAAGACGTCGCGCGGCGGAGGGCTGGCTTCTGCAGCCGTGACGTAGGGACCGCCGGCAACCGGCTTGCCCTCGGCCCAGGATTTCAGCCAGCCGGCACGGACCTCGCGCTCGGCGAGCGCATAGCTCTCCTTGCCCGGGGCGCCCTGCAGGCGGGCGTAGGAGAAGTCGGCGGTCTGGTCGATATAGGCCCACTCCGCGGTGTCGGCGACAACGAGGGCGACGTTGTATGCCCTGAGCTGAGCGATGAAGCGCGGATCGGCAAAACTCTCGTGCCGCACTTCGATGGCGTGACGCACCCGGATGATGCCGGTGGCGTCGAGATAGGGCGGATTCTTGCCGTAGTCGGTCTTTCCAGCCAGGGCAACGAGCGCCTCCGGCGTCTGCGGCAGCAGGGAGAGGAAGGCTTCCATCCGGTCGGGATCGTATTTGCTGTTGCCCGGCAGTTGCCAGCAGAAGGGCCCGAGCTTTTTGCCCAGCGCCATGACACCCGAAGCGAAGAAGTTGGCGAGCGGCAGCTCGACATCCTTCAGCCGCTTGATGTGGGTCACCAACTGGTGGGCCTTCACGGTGAAGACGAAATCGTCCGGGGTCTGGCTGGCCCAGTTCTCGAAACTGGCGGCCTTCTGGTGCGAATAGAAGGTGGCGTTGATCTCGATGTTGCCGAGCCGGGCGCTGGAGTAGGCGAGCTCGTCCTTCTGCTTCAGCCCGTCGGGGTAGTAGCTCTTGCGCCAAGCCTCGAACACCCAGCCGGCAGTACCGAGCCTGATCGTTCCCGCCATCGAATCCTCCGCGCGAAAAGGGAGTGCACTGTGCGTCGCGCCGGATTGTCAGTCCAGAGGACTGCGGCCTAGTCTCATATCAAGGGAACACTGGGGGCTGAGATGCGTCGAATACTTCCACTGGCGGGCGTGGTGCTGGCATTGGCGAGTCCGGCCGCCATGGCGCAGAGTATTGGCGGCGACTATGCCGTCGAAGGCACCAATCTCGACGGCTCGAGTTACGGCGGTACGGCGAAGATCGTCCTCACCAGCGAGACGACCTGCGAGATTTACTGGACCACCGGACCGTCGACGTCGCAGGGCATCTGCATGCGCAACGGCAACGCCTTCTCGGCCGGCTATGTGATGGGCGAGGCGATCGGGCTGGTGATCTACCAGGTGATGGAGGATGGCTCGCTGGAAGGGTTGTGGACCATTGCCGGGCAGCCCGGCAGCGGCACCGAGAAACTGACGCCGCAATAGCCCGGGCACGGGTCGTCGGCGAAAGGTGATTGGTGCCCCCGGTCGGACTCGAACCGACATGCCTCGCGGCGGCGGATTTTGAGTCCGCTGCGTCTACCAATTCCACCACAGGGGCGCGGGGAATGCCCGTAGCATCGCGCCGGGGGGAGGCGCAAGCCTCAGACGTCGCTCTAGACGATCGGCGGAACGAACGGGTAGTCGCGCGGCGGCGGCGGCTCGTCATCGGGGACGCGTCGCGCCGCCAGTTCGATTTCCTCGCCTTGCGGTACCACCTCGATACCTTCAGCATGCCGGAGAATCGCGGCGGCCGGGCCGGCATGGGCCTCGTCGACCCGGGCGCTCACAATGGCGCCGCCTTGTTCGAGCTTTTCGGCCAGTGCCTTGGCCTCGGTTTCGGGCACCCCGGCGCTGGTGAAGGCGCCGATCAGGCCGCCGGTCGCAGCGCCGACACCGGCTCCAGCGAAGGCGCCGATGGCGGTGGCGAACAGCCAGCCGGCGGCGACCACCGGACCGAGGCCGGGAATGGAGATGATGCCGAGCCCGGCCAGCAGACCACCCGCCGCGCCCAGCCCGGCGCCGACTTCGGCGCCGGTGGTAGCGCCCTCGCCGACCTCGTCGGGCTCGTAGTCGGCCGGGGTATTGGCAACGAAGCTGATATCGGTGTGGGCGATGCCAGCCTCATGCAGGGCATGTACGGCGGCGGCGGCGTGCTCGTAGCTGTCGAACTGTCCGAGGATGGTCTGCATCTCGACCCTCCTTGCTGGTTCTACAACGAGCAAGGCGGCCCGGGTGTTCCGTCAGGCCCCCAGTGCCAGCCGCGCGAGATAGACGGCCAGCACGCCGCCGAGCATGGCGGCGAAGAGGTTGCGGCTGACCAGGTAGATCAGCGCCGTGGCCGCGGCGGCGATGGCTTCGGCAGCGCCACCGGCCAGGATTGCCGGAGCAACCAGTGCGGCCAATACGGCGCCCGGCACATGCTTCATCCAGCTGGCGACGAAGCCGGTGGTGGGCAGCCGGTTGGCGAGCAGCAATCCGCCGGCGCGGATGGCGAAGGTCACCGCGGCCATGCCCAGGATAGCGATGAGTGCCTCAAGCGACATGGCGGCGCTCCCTGATGGTCTCGGCCAGCGCCCCGGCAAAGCTGCCGACGAGGCCGCCGACGATGATGTACCAGTTGCCCTCGATCAGCCGTGACGTGAGGATGGCGGCGAGCGCGCCGACGATCCATGGCACCAGGTCGCCCCGGCCGCGCCACATGCCGAGCAGCAAGGCGAGGAAGGTGGCAGTGAAGGCGAAATCGAGCCCGTACTTCGTCGGGTCGTCGATGAAGGCGCCGAGCACCCGGCCGCAAAGGGTCGAGCCCATCCAGGCGAACCAACTGAGGACGCCGGTGCCGAGCAGGAAGGCGACGCTACCGGTGCCCTTCCTGACCTCGGCCATGGTCATCGCCCACTGCTCGTCTGAAACGAAGAACATGGCCCCCAGTTGCTGGGGAAGCGACAGGTGCCCGACCAGCGGCCGCAGCGTCGCCGACATCAGCAGCATGCGCAGGTTGACGATGCCGGCAGCAATGACGATCGACAGCACCGGCAGGGCACCCGGGGTCCACATGTCGAGCGCCACGAACTGGCTGGCGCCGGCGAATACCAGGCCGCTCATCAGCGCCACTTCGAGGACGCTCAACCCGGCCTGGCCGGCAAGCACGCCCCACACCACGCCATAGGCGGCGATGGAGACGGCGACGGGAAGGAACATGCGGACGCCGAGCCAGAACTGCGCGGAGCCGCTGGGGGCGGGGGCATGCATGGGCGGCGACGCTACATCAGGTTGGTGCGATGGTGCGATGACATCTGGTGATCGACCCCATTCACCGCAATGATCGGGGTCATTGATTTGTCGGGCTTCGAGCCGGACTGGGTCGCAAGCGGTGGTGGTGTTGGCCGGCAGTTCCATAAACTCGGTGTCATCCCCGCGGGGATGACAGCCGGTGGTTGTGGCATGGTCGCGTCCAACCGAGCCACCGGAACTGCCTGTTCGCAAGCTCTTCAGACTCAGATCGCGCGGGTCATGCCGCCATCGACCAACAGGCTCTGCCCGGTGACGTAGGAGGCGTCGTCGGAAAGGAGGAAGGCCACTACGCTGGCGAGTTCCTGGAGTTCGCCGTAACGACCGACCGGGATCTTCTGGCGGCGGGTTTCGACGGTGTCGTAATTGTCGAGGAAACCCGGCAGCACGGCATTCATGCGGATGCCGTCGGCGCCGTAGCGATCGGCATAGAGCTTGGTCCAGGCCTGCAGCGCCGGTCGCAGCGCCGACGACATCGGCATCACCAGTTCGGGGGATTTGCCGGCAAAGCTCGAGATGTTCACCGCGGCGCCCTTGCCGTTGGCGAGGAAATGCGGCGTCACCAGCCGCATCAGGCGCACCGGGTTCAACACGATCATGTCGAAGCCGTGCTGCCAGTCGATATCGGGCATGATGCCGATGTCGCCGGTAGGGACATGACCGGCATTGTTGACCACCGCATCGATGCGGCCATGGTCGGCGATGGCGGTGTCGACGAGGCGCTGGAGGTCGGCGGGCTCGGTGAGCGAGCCGCGTACGGCAGTAGCGGAGAGTTCGGCGGCGACCGCTTCGACCTGCTCGGAGCGGGCGAACAACACCAGCCGGTAATCGCGGGCGGCGAGCTCGCGGGCAATGGCGGCGCCGATGCCCTGGCCGGCTCCGGTGACGATGGCGACAGGCTGGGTCATTGGGATTCCTTCAGATTTCTATTGGCAGCGCAGCGGAGGCAACCGCGTGGCCGCGCGATTGACGGCCGCCCTCCCCGGGGCTAGAGAACCGGCCGTGCGTTCATACCCCATCGTGCTCCGACCCGCCTGCATCTTTAGCTGAGATGTGAAGTGGCCCGCCTCGCGACCCGGTGTCTCACCGGCCGCTGGCCATTTGGGGCCCAACGCCGTCGCATGATTTACGGGTTTCGGAGTTCACTCGATGAACAATCTCTCTAGGCCGCTCTGGCAGCGGTTCCTTGTCTTCCTCGTGCCGCTGATGCTCAGCAACATCCTGCAGTCGCTGTCGGGCACCATCAACAACATCTATATCGGGCAGATGATCGGGGTGGAGGCGCTGGCCGCCGTCTCGGTGTTCTTCCCGATCATGATCTTCCTCATCTCGTTCGTGATCGGCCTCGCTTCCGGCGCGGCGATCCTGATCGGGCAGGCCTGGGGCGCCAAGAACCTCTTGAAAATCAAGCAGGTGACCGGCACGACGCTGACCGTCGGCTTCCTGATGGGCCTGGTGGTCGCGGTGTTGGGCGGCCTGTTCGCGCAGAACCTGATGGAACTGCTTGGCGCGCCGGCCGACATCGTTGCCGAGGCCACCGCCTATGGCCGGATCGTGCTGATCGGCATGCCGGGGTTCTTCCTGTTCCTGATCATCACCTCGACGCTGCGCGGCGTCGGCGACACGGTGACGCCGCTGCTGACGCTGATCTTCTCGATCGGGGTCGGGCTGTTCGTCACTCCGGCTTTGATCCAGGGGTGGTTCGGCCTGCCGCAGATCGGCGTGCTGTCGGCGGCGGTGGCGTTCATTGCCGGCTTCGTCGTGGTGCTGATCTTCCTGTTCTTCTATCTCAACTACAAGAAGAGCCCGATGGCGCCCGACGCCGAGCTGTTCCGGCACCTGAAAGTCGACGTGCAACTGCTCGGGCTGATCCTCAAGCTCGGCATTCCGGCCGGCGTTGCCATGGTGGTGTCGTCGATCTCTGCCATCGTCATCGTCGGCATCATCAACCGCTTCGGTTCGGACGCCACGGCGGCCTATGGCGCGGTCAACCAGGTGCTGAGCTATGTACAGTTCCCGGCCATGTCGATCGGCATCGCCGCCTCGATCTTCGCCGCGCAGGCGATCGGAGCGCGGCGCTTCGACGACGTGGAGAAGGTGACCCGTACGGCGCTCTTGATGAACCTGATCGTCACCGGCGCGCTGGTGCTGATCGCCTACCTGTTCTCGCAGCACCTGGTGCGGTTGTTCATCACCGACGAGTCGGTGGTGGAGATCGCCGAGCGGCTGCTGCACATCGTGTTGTGGAGCTGCCTGGTGTTCGGCTGGGGCTCGGTATTCTCGGCAGTGATGCGCGCCTCGGGCGATGTGTGGATCCCGATGGCCCTGTCGCTGGCGGCGATCGTCCTGGTCGAGATCCCGGCGGCACTGACGCTCAGCCACTTCTTCGGGCTCGAGGGGGTGTGGTGGGGCTACTGCATGAGCTTCAGCGCCCTGCTGATCTTCCAGGCCACCTACTATCTGGGCTGGTGGCGGAAGAAGGAAATCAAGGCGCTGGTGTAGCGCGTCTGGTTTCTTGGGATGGGCAGACCAAGTGGAGGGCACACAATCGCCCCACCCACTGCGTCACCCCGGCGTAGGCCGGGGCCCA
>JAEUMC010000206.1 GCA_016793415.1 Devosia sp.
GAACCCACCGTGACGAAATAGGTGACGATCAGGAAGCCGATGCCCGCCATGACGACGTTGAGCTCGCCCGGCACGGCGGCGAACTTCGCCACCGGCTCGTCGAAGTACATCACCTTGACGATGCGCAGGTAGTAGAACGCGCTCACCGCCGAGGCGAGGACGCCGATCACCGCGAGGACGAACAGGTTCTGCTCGACCGCGGCGAGAAACACCTGCCACTTGGCGAAGAATCCGGCCAGCGGCGGCAGGCCGATCAGCGAGAACATCAGGATGGCGATGATGGCGGCGACGAAAGGCCGCTTCTGTGCGAGACCGGCGAGCTCCGAGATCGTCTCCACCGGACCGTTCTCGGTCCGCAGCGCCAGCACGCAGGCGAAGATGCCGACCGTCATGGCGATGTAGATCGCCATGTAGACGGCGACGCCCTCGACGCCCACGGCAGTGCCCGACGAAAGGCCGACCAGCGCGAAGCCGACATGGCCGATCGACGAATAGGCAAGCAGGCGCTTGAGATTGTTCTGCCCGATCGCCGCAAAGGCGGCGAGCACCATCGAGGCGATCGACAGGAAGATGATGATCTGCTGCCAGTCGTGCGTGATCGGGGCAAAGCTGACCGTGGTGACGCGGATGAACAGTGCCATCGCAGCCACCTTCGGCGCCGCGGCAAAGAATGCCGTGACCGGCGTCGGCGCCCCCTCGTAGACGTCCGGCGTCCACATGTGGAACGGCACGGCGGAGATCTTGAAGGCAATACCGGCGAGCAGGAACACCATGCCGAAGATCAGGCCGATCGAACGGCTGTCGAGGGTGATGGCCGCCACGATCTGGTCGATCTGCGTGGTGCCGGTGAAGCCATAGACCAGCGACGCGCCGTAGAGCAGCATGCCGGACGACAGCGCGCCGAGCACGAAATACTTGATGCCTGCCTCGGTGGCCTTCCGGTCCTCGCGCTTCATCGCGGCGACGACGTAGAGCGCCAGGCTCTGCAGCTCGAGCCCGATATAGAGACTCATCAGATCATTGGCCGAAACCATGATCATCATGCCCAGCGTCGCCAGCAGCACCAGCACCGCATACTCGAACTTGTCGATGCCATGCTCTTTGGAGTTGGACAGCGAGATCAGCAGCGTCGCCGCCGCACCGCCCAGCACCAGGGCCTTCATATAGCGGGCGAAGCCATCGACGATGAACACCCCGTTGAACAGCACGCCGGAGGCCGGCTGCAGCAGCAGAACGGCCAGCACCGCGAGGAGCAGCACAATGGCGACGATCGAAACCGCGGTCGAGCTGATGCCCTTCCAGAACAGCGACACCAGCAGCACCACTACGGCGCCGACGGCGAGCAGCAGTTCCGGATAGGCGGGGGCGAGCGAAGCGAAGCTCGTGACGTCGGACAGCATGCCCGTCTCCTAATGGCCGGTCGCCGCGGCGACCGCTTGCGGTGCGGCGCCAATGGCGTTGGCGAAGTTTTCCGCGACAAGGTTCACCGACGCTGCAGTCGCATCGAGGATCGGCGCGGGGTAGAAGCCGAAGAGGATGGTGAGGATCACCAGCGGCACCAACACGACGACTTCGCGCCGGTCGAGATCGAGGATGCCCTTCAGCGATTCCTTGGTGAAAGCGCCGAAGATCACCCGGCGATAGAGCCACAGAGCATACGCCGCCGACAGGATCACGCCGAACGCCGCGAAGAACGCCACCCAGGTATTGGCCTGGAACGCCGCCAGCATGGTGAGAAACTCGCCGACGAAGCCCGAAGTGCCCGGCAGGCCGACATTGGCCATGGTGAACACCATGAACACCACGGCGTAGCGCGGCATCGGCGAAACCAGTCCGCCATAGGCCTCGATCTCACGGGTGTGCATCCGGTCGTAGACCACGCCGACGCAGAAGAAGAGCGCCGCCGAGACGATGCCGTGCGAGATCATCTGGAAGATCGCGCCGTGGATGCCATAGATGTTGCCGGTGAAAATCCCCATCGTCACGAAGCCCATGTGGGCCACCGACGAGTAGGCGATCAGCTTCTTGATATCGGTCTGCACCAGCGCCACGAGCGAGGTGATAATGATCGCCGCGATCGACAGCACGAACACGAAGTTCGCGAACTGGTGCGAGGCATCGGGGAACATCGAGATCGAGAAGCGGATGAAACCGTAGCCGCCGAGCTTCAGCAGGATCGCAGCCAGGATCACCGAGCCGCCCGTGGGCGCCTCGACGTGCGCCTCCGGCAGCCAGCGGTGGAACGGCCACATCGGCATCTTCACTGCGAAGGAGGCGAAGAACCCGATCCACAGCCAGGTCTGCACCTCGGGTGGGAACTTGAAGGTCAGGAGCTTGACGATATCCAGCGTACCGGCCTGCCAGAACATCGCCATGATGGCGATGAGCATCAGCACGGTGCCGGTGAAGCTGTAGAAGAAGAACTTGTAGGTCGCCTGGATGCGCCGCGCCCCACCCCAGATACCGATGATCAGGAACATCGGGATCAGCGTGCCTTCGAAGAACACGTAGAACATTGCCAGATCGAGCGTCGCAAAGGCGCCGATCATGAACGTCTCGAGGACCAGGAAGACGATCAGGTATTCCTTCACCCGCTTGGTGATGGAACCGAAGCTCGAGAGGATCACCGCCGGCATCAGCACCGCGGTAAGCGGGATAAACAGCACCGAGATGCCGTCGACACCCATGCGGTAGCCGATCGACTCGCCGATCCAGTTGTAGTTCTCGACGAACTGGAAGCCGGTATTCGAGGGGTCGAACTGGTACCAGAGCCAGAGGCTGAGCAGAGCCGTCACCAGCGTCACGCCGAGCGCGATGTAGCGCGCCAGGTTGTTGGCGGCCTCGTCGCGTCCGCCGACGAACAGCAGCAGCAACGCGCCCAGCGTCGGCAGGAAGGTGATGACCGTCAAAAGGTGGTCACTGAAGATCATCCCAGGAGTCCCCCGGCGGCGATGGCCCAGGTGAGCAGCGCCGCGATACCGATAAGCATGGCGAAAGCGTAGTGATAGAGGTAGCCCGACTGGAGCTTCACCACCTTGCCGGTGATGTCCTTGACGCGGTTGCCAAGGCCCTCGGTGATGGTCTTGTCGACCAGCATGTCGTCAAAGCCCTTCCACAGGGCATTGCCCAGCCACAAGGCCGGCTTGACGAAGATGCGGTCGTAGAGCTCGTCGAAGTACCACTTGTTGAGCAGGAACAGGTAGAGCCCCGGGTTGGCGTGTGCCAACCGCTTCGGCGCCGCCGGATCGCGGATGTACATCTGGTACGCGGCGGCGAAGCCGAGAAGCATCGCGACCGTCGCCGACCACTTCACCCAGACCGGTACGCCGTGTGCGGCCTCGAGCAGTTCCTCGGGGACGACAAGTGAGCCCTGGAAGAAGTGCGCGATATGCTCGGCATGGCCGAAGAACAGGTCGTTGAACACCACGCCCGCCAGCACCGCACCGACGGCCAGCACATAGAGCGGCACCAGCATGACGCTCGGGCTCTCATGCGCGTTGTCATAGGCGCTACCGTGATGCCCGTGATCGTCATGAGCATGGTCGGCATGCGCCTCGTGGCCATGATGCTGGCCGCGCGGCTCGCCGTGGAAGGTCAGGTGGATCAGGCGCCACGAGTAGAAGCTCGTGAACATCGCCGCGATCACCAGCGCCCAGAAGGCGATGTAACCGGTCGACGCACCCGCCGCATAGGCGACTTCGATGATGCCATCCTTCGAAAAGAACCCGGCGAAGCCAAGCGGCGTGCCCGGAATACCGACACCGGTCAGCGCCAGCGTGCCGATGATCATCATCCAGTAGGTGATCGGGATCTTCTTACGGAGCCCGCCCATGTTCCGCATGTCCTGCTCATGGTGCATCGCATGGATGACCGAGCCGGCGCCGAGGAACAGCAGCGCCTTGAAGAAGGCGTGGGTGAACAGGTGGAAGATACCGACCGAATAGACCCCTGCCCCCAGCGCCACGAACATGTAGCCGAGCTGCGAGCAGGTCGAATAGGCGATGACGCGCTTGATGTCGTTCTGCACCAGGCCGACCGTCGCCGCGAAGAACGCCGTCATCGCACCGACCAGCATCACCACGGTCATGGCGAACGGCGAGAGTTCGAACAGCGGCGACAGGCGCGCCACCATGAACACGCCGGCGGTCACCATGGTGGCCGCATGGATGAGCGCCGACACCGGGGTCGGGCCTACCATCGCGTCCGGCAGCCAGGTGTGGAGCAGGAACTGCGCCGACTTGCCCATGGCGCCCATGAACAGCAGCAGGCAGACGACGGTCATCGCATCCAGATCCCACGACAGGAAGTGGATGACCGGCAGATTGCCCTTGAGGCCGTCGGCCGCATGGAACGCGCCGTCGAAATCGAGGTGACCGAGCACCACGAAGGCAGCGAAGATGCCCAGCGCGAAACCGAAGTCACCGACGCGGTTGACCACGAAGGCCTTCATTGCGGCGGCGTTGGCCGAGGGCTTCTTGTACCAGAAGCCGATCAGCAGATAGGACGCCAGGCCCACGCCTTCCCAGCCGAAGAACATCTGCAGGAAGTTGTCGGCGGTCACCAGCATCAGCATGGCGAAGGTGAACAGCGACAGGTAGGCGAAGAACCGCGCGCGGTGCGGATCGTCGGCCATGTAGCCGATCGAGTAGAGGTGGACGAGGCTGGAGACCGTGGTCACCACCACCAGCATCACCGCGGTGAGCGTGTCGACGCGCAGGACCCAGCGCAGGTCGAGCGCACCGGAAACGATCCAGCGCATCACCTCGACCTTGGTCGCCTCGGCATGTCCGCCGGCCTCGGCCGCTTCCGGCGCAAACCAGAAGCCGGCGAAGACGATCCAGCTCAGCACCGCGGCGGCTATCAGCAGCCCGGTGGTGATGTATTCGCTGGTGCGGTGGCCGATGATGCGGCCCAGCAAACCTGCGATCAGGGCCCCGACGAGCGGGAAGAATACGATGGCCTGGATAAACACCGGGTCAGCCCTTCAGCGAGTTGACGTCTTCCACGGCGATCGAGCCGCGGTTGCGATAGAAGATGACGAGGATGGCAAGGCCGATCGCCGCTTCCGCGGCGGCCACGGTGAGGATCAACAGCGCGAACACCTGCCCGGCGAGATCGCCCAGCTGCGACGAGAACGCCACGAAGTTGATGTTCACCGCCAGGAGGATCAGCTCCACCGACATCAGGATGACGATGATGTTCTTCCTGTTGAGGAAGATCCCGAACACGCCCAGCGTGAAGAGGATCGCCCCGACGGTCAGGTAGTGCCCGAGCCCGATGCCTGTTTCTGCCAGCATTTAGAGCCCCTGCCCCGATTTGACCTTGACCAGTTCCGTGCCCTCCGAGCGCTTGCGCCCGGTCTGGCGGAAGACATCCTGCCGCTTGACGTTCGACTTGTGCCTGAGCGTCAGGACGATCGCGCCGATCATGGCGACCAGCAGCACGCCGGCGGCGCCCTGGAACAGGAAGACGTAGCGGGTATAGAGCAGCTGCCCGATGGCGCGGGTATTGTCGATAGCGGCATCCATCGGCACCGCGGCCGCTGCCCCGGAATCGACCGGCAGCACGAAGCTCCCCGCCACCAGCAGCAGCTCGAGCAAGAGGATCACGCCGACCACCACACCCACCGGCGCGTATTGCAGCATGCCCTGGCGCAGCGACGCGAAATCGACGTCGAGCATCATGGTGACGAACAGGAACAGCACCGCGACGGCGCCGACATAGACGACGATCAGGATCAGCGCCAGGAACTCGGCACCGGCCAGCATGAACAGGCCGGCTGAGTTCACGAACGCCAGGATCAGAAACAGCACCGAGTGTACGGGATTGCGCGCTGCGATCACCATCAGCGCCGAGGCGACGGTGATGACCGAGAACACATAGAAGAAGAACAGCGGCAGCGTCATCTCGATCCCTTACCGGTACGGCGCGTCGGCAGCGAGGTTGGCCGCGATCTCGCGCTCCCAACGATCGCCATTGGCGAGCAGCTTCTCTTTCGAGAAATACAGCTCCTCGCGCGTTTCGGTCGCGAATTCGAAGTTCGGCCCCTCGACGATGGCGTCGACCGGGCAGGCCTCCTGGCAGAAGCCGCAATAGATGCACTTCACCATGTCGATGTCGTAGCGCACCGTGCGGCGGGTGCCGTCGTTCTGGCGCGGGCCGGCCTCGATGGTGATGGCCTGCGCCGGGCAGATCGCTTCGCAGAGCTTACAGGCGATGCAGCGCTCTTCGCCATTGGGATAGCGGCGCAGCGCGTGCTCGCCGCGGAAGCGCGGCGAATACGGGATCTTCTCGAACGGGTAGTTCACGGTCTTCTTGGGCGCAAAGAAGTAGCGCATCGCCAGGAAGAAGGCGCCGACGAACTCTTTCAGCAGCAGGCCGTTGAGGAACTGGGCGAAACGCATCAGACGGACCCTCCGTGCCAGCCCCAGCCGGTGAGCTGGAGAACCGCGGCGACGACGATCACCATGACGAGCGAGATCGGCAGGAAGACCTTCCAGCCGATGCGCATCAGCTGGTCATAGCGGTAGCGCGGCACGATCGCCTTGGCCATCGCGAACATGAAAAACACCAGGCAGAGCTTG
>JAEUMC010000214.1 GCA_016793415.1 Devosia sp.
GCCCGTGCCGGCCTCCGCACTCTGCATCTTGCGCCCAAGGGTCCGCCCGATCGGCGCACTTCGGCCCTGATGGGCCCCAGTGTCGACTACCTGCGCGCGTCCGGGTTGATTGGCGACCCGGCAGCGCTCGGCCACCCGCTGACCCAGATTCGCATCATCGATGCGACCGACCGGCTGATCCGCGCGCCCGAGACGCTGTTCGACAGCAAGGACGCCGGGCTCGAGGCCTTCGGCTGGAACTTTCCCAACATCAGGCTGCTGGAAGCTTTCGAGACAGCCCGCGCGTCGCTCGACAACCTGGAAACCCGCGAGTTGGCGCTCGCTTCGATCGAGCGCAGCGACAGTGGCTGGGCGCTGACGCTGGCCGATGACAGCATCGTCGAGGCGCCGCTCGTCGTCGGCTCCGACGGGAAGAAGTCGCTGGTGCGCGTCGCCACCGATTTCCGCGCCCGCGAGCATGGTTTCACTCAGTCGGCGCTGGTCTGCGATCTCGAACTCGGCCGCCCGCTCGGCGGCGCCTCGGTCGAGTTCCACTACGAAGAGGGCCCGTTCACGCTGGTGCCTGCTGGCGGCTCGCGCGCCAACCTCGTCTGGATCGACGACCGCGAGGTGCTGAAGGCGGCGCAGGCCAGCGGCCAGGATGGCCTCCGCGCTATCTTCCTCGAGAAGTCGCAGCGCCTGTTCGGCGATATTCAACTCCTGACCCCGGCGCATATGTTCCTGCTCTCGACCCTTACGGTCGAGCGCGCCGGCATAGATGGCATCGTCTTGGCCGGCGAGGCCGCACACGCCTTCCCGCCGATCGGCGCACAGGGACTCAATCTCGGCCTCCGCGACGTCGCCGACCTCGCGGCAGCCCTTGCTGCCGCCGACCGCAGCGCGCCCGGCTGGGCCAAAGCGGTGAGCGCAGACTACGCGCGGCGCCGCGCCGACGACCTCGAACGCACCGGCGGCATGGTCGACGCGCTGTTCCGCTCGCTGCTCAGCGACTTCCTGCCGGCCCAGGCGTTGCGCGCCGGTGGCCTGTGGGCACTGCGCCTGCTGCCACCCCTGCGCAAGCGTGCGTTTGGACTGGGCATGGGCCAGGGGTGAAGCTAGCGACAGTGACCAACAAAAAGGGCGCCCGGAGGCGCCCTTTCGATTCCTGGCATGCGGTCCGCTTATTGCGGGGCCGCCGGAGTGGCCGGTGCGGCACCGTCGGTGCCGAGCTGCTTGCGCAGCTCTTCGGCGCGATCCTGCAGCTGCTTTTCCAGCGCCGACGGAGCGGTCGACTGCTTGTTGAACTCGTCGAAGGTCATCGCGGCGGCGCCGTCATAGACGGAGGTGAAGCCGGCGAGCGTGATGTCGATCACCAGGTCCTTGTTCTGGCGGTTCTTGGCAGTGAGCTTCAGCACGCCGCCCTTCTTGAGGCTGTTCACGTAAGCCTCGTTGATCACCAGCTGAGTGGCGCAGCTCTGCGGATCGCACAGCATGAACGGCACGCGGATCGGCTTGCCGCCATCGATCTGCCAGGTGAGGCCGAACGGCAGCAGCACTCCGAGCGGCACTGCGGCAACGGCGAGCAGGCGGCTCTCCTGGCCCGGATCGTCACGCAAGAGGAACGAGCCGAGGAACTGGCCGTTGGCAACGACCACCTGACGCATGATGCAGGCCTGCTTGCCACCATCGATCGGGTCGCAGACCTTGAGCCAGTTCTGAGCGGGATTGGCATTGGCAGCCGGCGCCGCAGGTGCAGCGGCGGCATCGGCAGCAGGCGCGGCCGGTGCTGCCCCACCCTCGGCGGGGGCTGCCGGAGCGGCGTCCTGCGCGAGCGCCCCGAACGAGGGCATCATCAGTGCGGCAACCGCGAAACCAGCAACGACGAGCTTTTTGAGGGTCATTGAATTTCCTTGTGGTGTCCTACCATCGGTGACTCTCCCGGCCACCCTATTTCGTGCGCTCTTCAAGGCACGAAATCGGGCAATAACATGACCGACAGGACTTCCGAAAGCTTTAACCTGCGAGTGTTGCCGCAGCACCCGTTTCCGTGGCCAAACGCGCCATTCTGGACAGTATCGCGGCTGTTCCCTTCAGTCGCGCCTCGGCTGTCGGCCAGTCGCGGCTGAACACGAGTTTCTGATCAGGTTTGATGCGCACCTGCATCTGCGGATCGGAGACCATCCGGACCAGCCCGGCAGGGTTCGGAAACTCCCTGTGCCTCAGCGTAACGACTGCGCCCTTGGGGCCGGCGTCTACCTTCTCGACGTTGGCGGTGCGGCAAAGTGCCTTGACCAGGATCACCTTGAGCAGCGCCTCCACTTCTTCAGGCAGCGGTCCGAACCGGTCGATCAGCTCGGCCCCTGCCGCATCGATCTCGCGAGCGTCGGAGAGGTCGCCCAGGCGACGGTAGAGCTGCATCCGCAGCTGCAGGTCCGGGACATAGTATTCGGGGATCATCACCGGCATGCCCAGCGAGATCGTCGGGCTCCACTCGCTGCGTTCCTCGTAGTCCGCATCGCCATCGCGCAGCGCCGCCACGGCCTCTTCCAGCATCGCCTGGTAGAGTTCGAACCCGACTTCGCGGATATGACCGGATTGCTCGTCGCCGAGCAGGTTGCCGGCGCCGCGGATATCGAGGTCGTGGCTGGCGAGCTGGAACCCTGCCCCCAGCGTTTCGAGCGACTGCAGCACGGTCAGCCGCCGCTCGGCGGTATCGTTGAGCTTGCGATCCGGCGGGATGGTGAACAGCGCATAGGCGCGTTGCTTGGCCCGTCCGATGCGGCCGCGGATCTGGTAGAGCTGGGCGAGGCCGAAATTGTCGGCCCGGTGCACGATCAGCGTGTTGGCGTTCGGAATATCGAGCCCGGATTCGACGATCGTGGTGGCCACCAGCACGTCGAACTTGCCGTCGTAGAAATTGTTCATGATGTCGTCGAGCTCGCCCGGCGCCATCTGGCCGTTGGCGACGACGTAACTCACCTCGGGCACCTGCTGGCGCAGGAACTCGGCGATATCGGGCTGATCCTTGATCTTGGGCACCACGTAGAACGCCTGCCCGCCGCGATACTTTTCACGCAGCAGCGCCTCGCGCACGCTGAGCGGATCGAACGGCGAAACGAAGGTGCGGATCGCAAGGCGATCGATCGGCGGCGTCGCCAGGAGCGACAGGTCGCGCACCCCGGTGAGCGCCAGCTGCAGCGTGCGCGGGATCGGCGTCGCGGTCAGCGTCAGCACGTGGACGTTGCCCTTCAGCTCCTTCAGCCGTTCCTTGTGGGCGACGCCGAAATGCTGCTCCTCGTCGATGATGAGCAGGCCCAGATCCTTGAACTGGATGGATTTGGCGAGGAGCGCATGGGTGCCGACGACGATGTCGACGGTGCCCTTTTCGAGCTCTTCCCTCGTCGCCTTGAGTTCGGTCGAGGACACCAGCCGCGAAGCCTGCCGGATGCGCAACGGCAGCCCGGAGAAGCGCTCGCTGAAGGTCTTGAAGTGCTGGCGCGACAGCAGCGTCGTCGGTACCACCACCGCCACCTGCCGCCCCGACATCGCCACGGCGAACGCGGCGCGCAAAGCCACCTCGGTCTTGCCGAACCCGACATCGCCGCACACCAGCCGGTCCATCACCCTGCCCGAGGCAAGATCCTCGAACACGGCGTTGATGGCGACCAGCTGATCCTCGGTCTCGTCATAGGGGAAGCGCGCCGCGAACTCCTCGTAGAGCCCCGGCTGCACGTCCATCGGCGGCACCGTCGACAGCTGGCGCAGCGCCGCGATCTTGATCAACTGCTCCGCCATGTCGCGGATGCGCTTCTTGAGCTTGCTCTTCTTGGCCTGCCAGGCGACGCCGCCCAGCTTGTCGAGCTCGATGATCGCGTCGGCGCCATAGCGCGACAGCAGTTCGATATTCTCAACCGGCAGGTAGAGCTTGGTGTTGCCGGCGTACTCGATCTCGACGCAGTCGTGCGGCGCGCCCTGCACCTCGATGGTCTTCAAACCGAGGAACCGTCCGATGCCGTGGTCGACATGCACCACCAGGTCGCCCGCGGCGAGGCCGGCCGCCTCGGTGAGGGCGTCCGAGGCTTTCCGTCGCTTCTGCGGCCGCAGCAGGCGCTCGCCAAGAATATCCTGCTCCGAGAGCACCAGCATATCGTCGGTCTGGAAGCCGGTCTCCAGCCCCAGCACCACCAGGGCCGTGGTCTCGGGCGAGGTGGTCTCGGCATCTCGCCAGTTCTCGGCGAGCCGCGGATGCTCGAGGCCATGGTCGGCCAGCACCTGCGCCATGCGATCGCGCGAACCTTCCGACCAGCAAGCAATGATGGTTTTGCGCGCCTTCTTCCGCTCGGCGCGGAACAGCTTGACCACCGCCTCGAACAGATTGACGTCCTGCGCCTGCCGTTCGGCGGCAAAGCTGGGCGCCACCCGGCCGCCGGCATCATCGACCTTGCGGGTGTCCGGTGTCGCGAACGGCGAGAGCTGCACCACGCCCTTGTCCGGCGCCAGCGCATAGGGCGCACGCTCCATCTCGTAGAGCTGGCTCGGCGGCACCGGCTTGTAGGGCGCGGCGCCCTGCGCCTGCTTCTCGTGCCGGGCGTCTTCGCGGGCCTGGTAGTAATCGGAAATCTGCGTCTGTCGGTCGGTAAAGGCTTCCCGTGCCTGATCATCGAACACGAACGGCGCATCCTCGGTATAGGCCGCGAGGTGGTCGAGCTCATCGTAGAAGAACGGCGTCCAGTGCTCGACGCCCGGGTAGCGCTGCCCCGAGCTGACCGCGGCATAGAGCGGATCGTCCACCGTGTTGCCGCCGAACATCGTGGTGTAGCGCGCCCGGAAGCGGCGGATGGCCTCTTCGCTCAGCAGCACCTCGCTCATCGGCGCCAGCGCGATGCGCTTCAAATTGCCGGTGGTGCGCTGGCTATCCGCATCAAAGGTGCGGATCGTCTCGAGCTGCTTGCCGAAGAAATCGAAACGAAGCGGCGATTCGGTGCCGGCGGGATAGAGATCCACCAGCCCGCCGCGCACCGCATACTCGCCGGTCTCCCGCACGGTGGGTACGCGCAGGTAGCCGCTGCCGGCGGCCCAGGCGATCAGCTTCTCGCTGTCCACTACCTGCCCCGCCGCGGCAGCAAAGCTCATCCCCGCCACGACGTCGCGTGGTGGCAGCTTCTGCACCAAGGCGTTGACCGTGGTGAGGATGATTGCGCCCTTGGCCGCACCGCTGGCGAGGCTCGAGAGCGTCGTCATCCGCGCCGCGATGGTCACCCCGTTCGGCGATACCCGGTCATAGGGCAGGCAGTCCCAGGCCGGCAGCGTCAGCAACTGGTGCCCGGGCATCAGCTGCTCGAGGATCTCCACCATGCGCTGCATGCGGCGCCCATCGCGCGCCACGAACACTGCGCTCACCGCTGCCTCGGGCGCCGCCCTCAGCCGCTCTTCGACGAGGCGCGCCAGCACCACCGGCTGCATGCCGTCGGGGACATTCGAAAGGGTGCGATCGGCGCGCTGGTCGGTCATTTGGCAGTCCGGAATTTCAGTAGATCGGCGAGCAGGTCGTGGTCCGCATCGGCGGGAGCCGGCTCCTGCCCCATCAGCCAGGCGAGGAGATCGGTATCCAGCTCCTCCAGAAGCGTTTCGAAGCGATCGAGTTCCGCCCCGTCCATGGTCGCGAGCCGGGCATCGGCATAGGGCCCGAGCAGCAGATCCATCTCCTTGGTGCCGCGGTGCCAGGCGCGATAGCGCAGCCGGCGCAACCGCATAGCAGAATCTTCACCGGCGTCTTTTTGAAGGGCCATGATCGGGTGGTCTCGGGGAATGTGGATGGCGTGTTTACGCGGATATCTCGCCCATGTCACGTGGCAGACGGAGCAAGCCTCGGCTAGGTTCCGATGCCCAGGAGGCTCTTCGACTCGTGTCCCGTCCGCCGGCCCTCGATCCGCTGTTTCGCTCGCTCCACTCCATCAAGGGAGTGGGGCCGCAGCTCAGTGCCTTGCTGACGCGCTTCTTCGGCGCGCCGGAGGGGCAGGAAGCCATCGCGCTCGACCTCTTGATGCACATGCCCACCGGCATCGTCGATCGGCGCCGGATGGATGGCATCGCCAATGCGGTGCACAACAATATCGCGACGCTGAAGCTGCATATCGACCGCCACCAGCCACCTCCGCGCGGTCGGCCGCATATCCCGCACCGGGTGTTCGCGCATGACGAGACCGGCGAAATCCAGCTGGTCTACTTTCGCGCCCAGGGTGGCTGGGTGGAAAAGCTGCTGCCGGTCGGCGAGACGCGCTACGTCTCGGGCACCATCGGCTTCTTCCAGGGCGAAAAGCAGATCACCCACCCCGACTATGTGGTCGAGGCCGACAAGTTCGAGGACATGCCGCTGGTCGAGCCGGTCTACCCGCTGACCCACGGCCTCAGCTCCCGCGCCCTGATCAAGCTGACCCGGCAGGTGCTGGAGACGGTTCCGGATCTCCCCGAATGGATGCCCGCCGAGCGCATCGCCGAGTTCGGCTGGCCGGGCTTTCGTGCCGCCATGCACGCCTCGCACGCACCGGACACTCCCGACGACGCGCAGCTCTGGTCGAAGAACCGCATGCGGCTTGCCTATGACGAGTATCTCGCCGGCCAGCTTGCCCTGCTGATCGTTCGCTCACAGCTCGTTGCGCCGCGCGGCATCGCCAGAAAGTTCACCGGCCAGATCAGTGCCAAGGTAGAGGCCGCCCTGCCCTACACCCTCACCGAGGGCCAGCGTCTCGCCGTCGAGGATATCCGCCGCGACCTGGCCGCGCCCGAGCGGATGTCGCGGCTGTTGCAGGGCGATGTCGGCGCCGGCAAGACGGTGGTGGCG
>JAEUMC010000221.1 GCA_016793415.1 Devosia sp.
TGAACAGATGCGCGCCGGTTCGGACGCGCTGCCATCGGCTCATGCTGCTGCTCATGGGGATGACCTCGCTGACGTTCAATTGGCGGCGGAGCCATTTAGGGCATTTTCTTGCCACGCGCCGCATGGCATTACGCCCGGCGATGATCACGCTCGCCCATCTGTCCGACGTTCACCTGGCTCCGCTGCCGCCCGTCCGGGCGCGCGACCTGATGAACAAGCGGATCACCGGTTTCCTCAACTGGAAGATCAAGCGCGAGCATACCATGTCGGGCGACGGCCTGACCAAGCTCGTGCGCCATATGCGCGAGCAGAACCCCGATTTCACCGCCGTCACCGGCGACCTCGTCAACCTCGCGCTCGATGCCGAGATCAACAGCGCCTACAACTGGCTCGAGACGCTTGGCCCGCCCGAGCAGGTCTGCGTCTCACCCGGCAACCACGATGCCTACCTGAAGGGCCAGTTGCAGAAGGCGATGGAACGCTGGGATGGCTACGTGCTCGGCGAAACGGTCGACGACCACGCCTTCCCGTTCGTCCGCCGCGTCGGCGACGTTGCCATTGTCTCGTGCAACAGCGCCGTACCCACTGGGCCCTGGATCGCCGCCGGCCGCTTCGAGGAGGACCAGGCAGCGCGACTTGCCCGTTGCCTGAAGCTATTGGGGGATGGCGGCTATTTTCGCGTCGTCTTGATCCACCACCCGCCCAACCAGGAGCAGGCCCATCCGCGGCTGGGGCTCTACGGCGCCAAGGCCTTCCGCCGCGTCGTCGCCGAGCATGGCGCCGAGCTGGTGCTGCACGGCCATACTCACCAATCTTCGATCTATGCCATTCCCGGTCCCCTGGGCGAGGGGCCGGGGGTGGGCGTCGCGGCCGCCGGCACGGCGCAGGGCGATACCGGCGGGCACGATCCGGCGCGCTACAACCTGTTCTCGATCCAGCGGCTCGGCACCGCCTGGCAGTGCACGCTGCGTGAGTTTGGCTTTCAGCGCCTTTCGACCGATATTGTGCTGAGACTCAGCCTCCGGATCTATTGAGCGTGACCGAAGCCTTCACTATCGAGCAGCCCGCCTTCGACGCCGCGACAGGTGTTGCGACCTTCCGCTACACGCTGGGCGAGCTCGGCTTTTCGGAAGTCCTGGGCTTCCCCTCGGGCAGCGACAGCAGCGTCGCCGCGACGCCCTCGTTCCTCAAGCTGCTGCAGCTGACCGCCGTTGTCCTCGGCGTCAGCTACTTCAAGCTGCGCGCCCCTTACCGCATCGTCATCCCCTTCCCGCTGACATCTAGCGAGCACGACTTCGCGCTCGATGTCTACGAGAACGGCCTCGGCGAGTTCTACGCCCGCAACAACCTGAAGCGCTTCGGCGAGATCGAGATCGACGATCCCGAGGATCATGGCCCTGCCCCCGCCGCCCCTGCGCTGCGCGATCGCGCCTTGCTGCCGATCGGCGGCGGCAAGGATTCGCTGGTGAGCGTGCAACTGCTGGAAGCGGCAGGCATCGATTTCACGCCGTTTGCCGTCAACCCGAAGGGTCCGATCATCGGCAGCGTCGACAAGGTCGGCCGCACCCCACTCTACGTCACGCGAAAGCTCGATCCCGAGATGATCCGGCTCGGCAAGGAGCCTGGCTATTACAACGGCCACGTCCCCTCGACCGCCATCAACTCGATGATCGCCGCGCTGACGGCACTGCTGTTTTCCTACGATCGGATCGTGCTCTCCAACGAACGCTCGGCCAGCGAGGGCAATGTCGAGTTCGATGGCCGCGAGGCCAACCACCAGCATTCCAAGTCGATCGACTTCGAGAACCTGATCGCCAGGGTGCTCGAGCACGCCACCGGCGGCAGCCTCGGCTACTTCTCGCTGCTCCGCCCCTATTCGGAGGCCAAGATCGCCGCCTTGTTCGCCCGGGTCAGCCGCTTCGACCACGTGTTTTCGAGCTGCAACGAGAACTTCAAGCTTGCCGGTCACAACGGCCCGCTCTGGTGCGGCAAGTGCCCCAAGTGCCATTTCGTGTTCCTGATCTTCGCACCGGTGATGGACAAGGCTCGGCTGGTCGGCATTTTCGGCCAGAACCTCTTGAGCCAGCCTAGCCATGAGCGCTCATTCCGCGAACTCACCGGCCTTGCCGGCCAGAAGCCCTGGGAGTGTGTCGGCGAGATCGAGGAGGCGGCGGCCTGCCTCTGGGCGTTGACCCAGCGGCCGGAATGGGCGGATGAGCCAATCGTTTCAATGCTGAAGCCGGATCTGTTGACTCAGTATGGCAGCCAGCGCCTCGACGACGCTCTTGCCGAACTGATGATCGATAGCCCAGAACACCTCATCCCGAAGGACATCTTCGAGCGAGTCGCCCCGCATGCGCTTTGACGAACCCGTGCTGCTCTACGGCGCCGGCCGCGAGGCCCGCTCCACCCGCGCCTTCATCAAGGCGCGCGCGCCCCACACCAAGGTCTACGTCACCGTCGACAGTGGCGAAGCTGATATCGACGACGCCACCTTCATCGCGCCCGCCGACCTGACGCAGGCCATCGAAGCGCGCTTGTTCGCCACCATCGTGAAGAGCCCCGGCGTGTCGCGCTACCGTCCGGTCTTCGCCATGGCGCGCGAGGCCGGCATCGCCGTCACCTCCAACCTCAACCTCTGGGGCGAGGCCTATCGCGACGGCCGGAAGGTCATTGCGATTTCGGGCACCAAGGGCAAATCGACCACCGCTACCCTGGTTCACCTGATGCTGGTCGAATCCGGCCTCGATGCGGGGCTCGCCGGCAATGTCGGGCTGGCGCCGCTGGAGATCGCCGACAAGCACCCGATCGTGGTGTTCGAGCTCTCGAGCTACCAGACCGCCGACATGGCGTTCACCCCCGATATTGCCGCGATCACCAACCTCTCGCCGGAACACACCGACTGGCACCGCAGCGTCGAGCGCTACTACCAGGACAAGCTCAACCTGATCGACCGCGACGCCCCCTTCCCGGTGGCGCTGGGCGTCGGCGCACTGGGCAATCCGCTGGTGATGGAGGCGCTGCGCGATCAGAAGCGCCTGATCCCGCCACTCGCCCCCTTCATTCACGATCGCATCGCTTCGGCGGCGTCGCGCTCTCGTCTCAAGGGCGAGCACAACCTCAACAATGCGCTGCTCGCTGCCGCCATTGCCATGAAGGCCGACGCCGATCTCGAAGGCGTGGTGCGCGGCATCGGCAAGTTCACCCCGTTGCCGCACCGGCTCGAGGAGCACCAGGTCGGCGACGTGACCTTCGTCAACGACTCGATCTCGACGACGCCCGAGGCCACCAAGGCGGCGCTCGCCGCCTATGAAGGCACGCGGATTGCGCTGATCGCCGGCGGCCACGAGCGCCACCAGG
>JAEUMC010000127.1 GCA_016793415.1 Devosia sp.
CCTCTCCCCGCAAGGGGGAGGGAGACCAAAACTCTGACATCACAGTCTGCGTCTCCCTCCCCATTCTTAGGGGGAGGGGACAGGGGTGGGGGTCGGCTCGCACCGGCCCCGCAGCTACCCTCAAATCACCTCGAGATAATCCCGTCCCGGCAGCGCTTCGAACGGCGCTGTGGGGAGCGTCTGGTACCAGAAGGCGACCGAGGCGATGTCGTCCTGCAGTGGCAGGTAGCGGCGGGTGTTGCGGTTTTCGGTGCGCCAGCCCAGGGCCTGGATGGTGACCTTGAGATCGCTCTCGAAGCGGATCGGGTCATTGAGGTGCCAGCGATACATGCCGAAGCGGGTCTGGCTGCGATAGGTGCCGTCGGGGCGCAGGACCTGCGGCAGGCCGGCATAGGGCGTCGAGAACTCGCGGTAGCGGCTGTCCATGGTGGCATCGACCACGCCGCCGTCGAAATTGTAGGCGCCGCAGAAATAGTCCTCGGTGCCGGTGCCGCAGATGGTGGGGAACTGTTTGTCCCCATCCATGAAGAACTTGATCTCGCCTTCGCCCCACCAGCCGGAATTGTTCACGCCCCAGGCCATGTAGGTGCCGACATAGTGCCCGCGGCCTTTGATGCCGTCGAGGATGGTGTAGTCGGTGCCATAGGGCAGGGGGTTGGTGCGGCGGAACTTGGCGTGGAAATAGGCCGCGTCCTCCGGCACCTCGGTCAGGGTGTAGTTGATCTGGTAGTAGATGATGCCGAAATCGTCGGGGTCGGTGTTCTCGATTTCGATGCGGGCGGCCTTCCTGAACGGCATTTCCCAGTAGCAGTTGAAGGCGCGGCCGGGGTTGACGCAGACGGCGAGCGAGTTGATCTGAGCGAACTGCCCCCAGCCCATGCAGAAGAAATCGCCGAGCGGCGCTTCGACCGAGGGGTTCTCCTGGTCGTCCCACCACATGCGGATGATCAGGCTGCGCCAGCGCAGGTTCGCCGTGGTCAGCCAGATCTGCTGGATGGCGCCCATGCCCTCGATATCGGCGAGGACGCGGGTCTCGCCCGGCTCGATCCGGATCGAGGGCGATACCTTCCAGCCCTGGCCGTTGCCGTCGGGGCCGAGCCCCTTGGCGTGCACGGCGCCGGTGCCTTCGGTGGCCATGCCACCCTTGCCCTTTTCGCCGGTGAAGTTCTCCGGCGAGATCGAGCGGGTCTTGGCCGGCGACAGCCGGTAGAGGTTGTGCAGCCCGACGCCGAGTCCGTTGAAAGGCGTAGTCATGTTCATTGTCCCTGGAATGGATAGCGGAAATGGGGGATGCGCTCGGCGACCGGCGGCAGCGGATCGAACGGCTTATGCGGCTCCTGCTGATACCAGAACGCCACCGATGAGATGTCGTCGGAGCGGCCATTGGCGTGGCCGTGCTCGATGGTGACCCGGATGCGCTGCTTGAAGATCAGCGGATCCTCGATGTGCCAGCGGTAGAGCGTCACTGGTTCGGTCCAGTTCGGGCCGCCGCCGGCGATGATGCCGTGGTAGGGCGCCGAATATTCCTGAGTGGGGCACCAGGCGGTGTTGAAATAATCCTCGGTACCGGTGCCATGCAGCGTCGGCGGCCACTGGTCGTTGGCGCCCGACGCGCCTTCGGGGCGCGGTTCGATCAGCGCCGCCTTGGGGCCGATGCGCGGATCGG
>JAEUMC010000128.1 GCA_016793415.1 Devosia sp.
GGAGGGTGAACTGGTCTTCAACGGCGCGCCGGTGAAATTCTCCAGTCCCAAGGATGCGCAGAAGCTCGGGATCGAGATGGTCTACCAGGACTTCGCGCTCGCCGGGAACATGCCGATCTACGAGAACATCTATCTGGGCCGTGAGCCCGGCACCAGGTTCGGGCCGCTGACCATCGTCGACCACAGGCGGGCGCGGCAGATGGCCTCCGATCACCTCGACAGGCTGCATATCCACGTCAAATCGGTGGAACAGAACACCGAGGACCTCAGTGGTGGGCAGCGCCAGGCGGTGGCCATCGCCCGTGCCACGGCGTTCGACGCCAAGCTGGTGATCATGGACGAGCCGACGGCGGCGCTCGCCATCAAGGAAGTGGGCAAGGTGCTCGACCTGGTGCGCTCGCTCAAGGAGCACGGGGTGGCGGTGATCATCATCTCGCACCGCATGGACGATATCTTCTACTGCTGCGATCGGGTGATGGCGCTCTACCAGGGCACCAATTTCGCCGAAGCGGAACTCGGCAAGACCTCGCGCAACGAGGTCATCGGCTGGATCATGGGCACCAAGGGTCACACGGCGACCCTGGCCCATGACAACATGCATTGAGGGCGGGCCATGTCTGACACTCCCGCCACCAAATCCGGGTTCTCGCTGCGCGGCCCCGGCATGTCGAAATTCCTCGAGGTCTACGGCATCGTCCTCGTCGTCGTGGTGATGATGGTGGTGCTGGCGGTGATCAAGCCGCAGGTGTTCCTGTCGCCCGAGAACCTCACCAACATCATCAAGCAGAACGCCTCATTGGCGCTGCTGGCGCTCGGCATGTACGTGGTGATCGTCACCGCCGGCATCGATCTGAGCGTCGGCTCGATCATGGCGCTGGCCATGGTCTGCCTGGCGGTCGCCAGCAAGGCCGGAGTGCCATGGCCGATCGTGCTGCTGATCGGGCCGGCCATCGGGCTGCTCGTCGGCTGGGTGAACGGCGTCGGCCTCACCATACTGAAGCTGCCGCACCCGTTCATCATGACGCTGGGCACCCTGAACGTGGCGCGCGGCCTCACCTACCTGATCTCCAATGGCGCGCCGATCTCGGGACTGCAGCCGGAGGTGCGCTATATCGGCCAGGCCTATTTCGGGCTCGGGCTGCCGCCACCGGCCGGCATTCCGGCGAGCCTGATCCTCGTGGCGGTTTGCGCGATCGGGCTCTGGTTCTTCCTCGAGAAGACCAATATGGGCCGGCACATCTTCGCCATCGGCGGCAATCCGCATGCAGAGCGGGTCTCGGGCATCAACGTCGATCGCACCCTGGTGGTGGTCTACATGATCTCGGGCTTCATGGCCGGACTGTCAGGCCTGTTGCTCGCCGGGCGTACCGACAGCGGCTTTCCCAATGCCGGCATCGGCATTGAGCTCGATGCCATCGCGGCGGTGATCATCGGCGGTGCCTCGTTCTTCGGCGGGCGCGGCACGGTGCTCGGGGTGCTGGCGGGCGTGCTGATCATGGGGATCCTGCGCAACGGGCTCAACATCAACAATGTC
>JAEUMC010000255.1 GCA_016793415.1 Devosia sp.
CGTTCGATCTCGCCGAGATGGGAGCCCGCATCGCCGCAGTCGCCCGTCGCTATGGCGGAAGCCCCATCCCCACCCTGGTCGCAGCCGGGGTAGCGGTCGACCTGGCACAGCGTCGGGTCAGCCTCGACGGCAAGCCGATAAGCCTCACAGCCCGCGAGTGGGCAGTGCTGGAGCGGCTGCTGTCGCGCCGCGGCGCGATCGTCACCGGTCGGCGATTGAGGACTCGCTCTACGCTTTCGGCGCCGAGATCGAGAGCAACGCCGTAGAGGTCTATATCAGCCGGTTGCGCAAAAAACTGGGACGCGAGTTCGTCCACACCAGTCGTGGCCTCGGCTACCAGGTGCAGGAGTGAGCCGCCGCCCGTCAATCGCGCTGCAGTTGGCGCTCGGCCTGAGCGCCGGCATGGCCCTGCTCTGGGTCGGGGCGGCCACCATCTCGGTTGCAGCGATGCAGCATGAACTGAACGAAGCCTACGATGACAGCCTGCGCGAGAGTGCGCTGCGATTGCTGCCGCTGGCGGTTCATGATCTGCGGGAACGCGACCATAGCCTCGAGCGGATGATCGTCAGCGGCGAGCAGGAAGATGGCGACGGCGACGATGATGACCGCCCGCGGAGTGTCGCGCACGATGCGAGTTTCACCTATTTCGTCCGCGACAAGGACGGCGCGCTGGTCCTGCGCGACGAGCATGCGCCTGACGACATCACGGCCACCGGAGTGGCCGGCTTCGGCGACCTCAACGGCCAGCGGACCTTTGGGCTCGAAGACCCGCGGTCCGGTTACTCGATCGTCATCATCGAGCTGAGCGACCGCCGGGTTACGGCGTTTCGCGACAGTCTCGCCGCTGTCGGGTTGCCGCTGCTGGCCCTTATCCCGCTGATCGCCGCCGGCGTGTGGCTCGCCATGCGGCTGGCCCTGCGTCCGCTGCAGGTGCTGCGCCGGGACATTGCCCGGAGGGACAGTCGCAATCTCGAACCGTTGCAGGCCGACCGCCACCCGATCGAACTGGCGCCGATTGCCGAGGCGGTCGGCGCACTGCTGGCTCGACTGAAATCCGCGCTCGAGGCCGAAAGGGCCTTTGCCGCCCGTAGCGCCCACGAACTGCGTACCCCGCTCGCGGGGGCCCTGGCACAGACCCAACAGCTGGCAGATGAGCTGGCGGGCAAGCCGGGGATAGAGCGGGTACGCGAGATCGAGGCAGCCCTCAAACGCCTGTCACAGCTGTCGGAAAAGCTGCTGCAACTGGCTCGCATTGAAGCCGGATTCGCGCGGACCGATGGTGAGATCGACCAGTTGCCGGTGCTGAACATGGTCATTCACGACATCAATGCCAGCACGGCATGGCGCGACCGGGTAGAGTTCGAGCCGGACTCGGCGACCGACCTTCCCGCCGCCATCGACCCCGACGGGTTCGCCATCGTCGTGCGCAACCTCATCGAGAACGGCTTGAAACATGGTACGCCGGCGGCGCCGGTTCGGGTGTTCATTGCCCCATCCGGGTCCCTCCATATCCAGAACCAGGGGGCGCCACTCGGCCCCGCGGAGCTCGCGCAGCTCGGCCAACCGTTCGTGCGGGGCGGAACCACCGCCGATGGCAGTGGCCTCGGCCTTTCGATCGCCAGGGGTATCATCGAGCAGGCAGGAGGGCGCTTGACTCTCCGATCCCCGATCTCCGGCACGGACAGCGGCATCGAAGCGGTGCTCGACCTTCCCAGGCAGATAACGCAATGACTGATACCACAGCTGCACCGCAGTCCCGCTGGCTCCCTGCCCTGCCGATGTCGCCTCGGCTGGCCCTCGTGGTGCTGGCGGTCGCGGGACTGGCAGTCGGCGGAGTCGCCGCTGTCGTCGGCGCATCCGAGCTGTCGCGCATCACCTGGTCTGGCGCCACGGTGCCGATCCTCTTCGTGCTGATCGTCGAGATCGTCACCAGCCTGCGCAGGGGCTCGGTTGGGCTCGATCTGGTCGCCGCTCTCTCGATGAGCGCTGCGCTCCTGTTCGGCGAGGCGCTCGCCGCCAATGTGGTTGGGCTGATGTACGCCGGCGGCCAATTGCTGGAGCAGTTCGCCGAGGGGCGGGCGAAACGCGAGCTGACGGCACTGCTGCAGCGTGTGCCGCGCCTGGCAATGCGCAAACGCGACGGCGTACTGGAACAGGTACCGATCGGCGAGCTTGTGCCGGACGACCTGATCCTGATCCGGGCAGGCGACACCTTGCCGGCGGATGGCACAGTCGTCGGGGCGACGGCCGTGGTGGACGAGGCGGCACTGACCGGCGAGCCGCTGCCGGTGAAGCACAACGCCGGCGAAGCGCTGTTGAGTGGCTCGATCAATGCCGGCGACGCCTTCGAGATGCGGGTGACGCACCCGGCCGCCGAGAGCACCTATGCGCATATCGTCAGGCTGGTGGAGCAGGCACAGCAGAGCAAGGCCCCGGTGGTACGCATCGCCGATCGCCTGGCGGTGTGGTTCCTGCTGGTGACGGTGACCATCGCCGCGGCCGCCTGGTGGTTGAGCGGCGATCACCTCCGGGCACTTGCGGTGCTGGTGGTGGCAACC
>JAEUMC010000283.1 GCA_016793415.1 Devosia sp.
GCAACCGCATCACCACAGAGGCCGTGGCCTTTCATCGGCCGAGCGGCACGGTGATTTTCACCGACCTGCTGCAGCAGTTCCCGCCAGGCTGGTTCCGGGGCTGGCGGGCGCTGGTGGCGCGGCTCGACCTGATGGTCAACAACGAGCCTTCGGTGCCGCGCAAGTTCCGGGTCGCCTTCACCGACAAGCGCGCCGCCCGCGCGGCGCTGCGCCGCATTCTCGCCTGGCGCGCCGACAAGGTGCTGATGGCGCATGGCACGCCCGTCACCGGGGATGGCCATGCTTTCCTCAGGCGGGCCTTCGGCTGGCTGGTGAAGTGGTGAGGGCGGCCTCACACTCATCCACGAATGGTCCCGGCGATGCCAAATCAGGGACACAAATCCGATCCTAGATGGAGACCGAACCGGTAGCGCTGACAAGGCGTTGCCACGCGGGCGGGCAAAATCGGAGGAGGCGGTCTTGAAATTTGACTGCAGGTCCATAATTTTGCGTGGACGCGTTGGCCGACACGATGCTAATGCGCTTTTCAGACGTCAGGAGGCGTCCAGGATGGAGAAGGCTTTTCAGGTGACCCGACGACCGTAATCGGTCGGCAGCCGGCTTAAGTGGGCCGGCACGTTTGTCCTCGTCTCTTGTTCCTGGACCAGTCACATGATCGCGCCTTCCGTCTCCGTCGCTGCTGAAGCAGCGCCTCCGCAACTTGGCCTGCCCACCATTCGCTTTGCTACGCTGGCCGACGACCAGTTCGTCGAGGACCTGCAGGCGCTTGCCTTCGGGCCGGGCCGCTTTGCACGGACCGCGTTCCGGGTGCGCGAACGCTTCCCGATCGACACCACGCTCAGCCTCATCGCCGAGGTGAACGGGCAGTCCTGCGGCTCGGTGTGGATGACCCCGATCAGCGTCGGCGGCATCGACGGCTACATGCTTGGCCCGCTGGCGACGCACCCGGATTTCCGCAAACGCGGTGCGGGCAAGCTGCTGGCCAAGGAAGTGACGCGGATCGCGCTCGAGCGGGGCGAGGGCAGCTTCGTGCTGCTGGTCGGCGATCGCGACTATTACTGCCCGCTCGGCTGGGTGCCGACGCAGTTGGGCGCCATCGAGTTTCCTGGCCCGGTTGATCCCAGCCGGGTGCTGGTCTACTCCAACGACCCCACGATGGCCGTGCGGCTCGCGGGCCCGATCAAGGCGTTCGGCGCCGGCAAGCGCTCCTAGCAGCTCTTGCCTGCCGTCCGATCCGCCATCACTTTCAGGCGGATCATGCAGGCGGTTATGGACGACGACCTCATCACCAGAATCAGCGGCCGGCTGCTGCGCGAACCAGAGGTGTTCGACGCGACGGCCGGCATGCTGCCGGACTGGGTGCCCGATACGCCGCCCGGCCGTCCGCCGGTGCCGGCGGCGGTGCTGATCGCGCTGGTGAAGCGGGCCGAGGGGCTCTCCATCCTCTATACCGAGCGCTCGCCGGAGCTGCGCTCGCATTCGGGGCAGATCGCCTTTCCCGGCGGCAAGGTTGACCCCACCGACAAGGACGCCGCCGATGCGGCGTTGCGCGAGGCCTGGGAAGAGGTGCAGCTCGAGCGCAGCGAGGCCCAGGTGCTGGGCTTCATGCCGCTCTACTATACCGGCACCAATTATCTGATCACCCCGGTGGTGGCGGTGGTGGAGCCGACGCGGCCCTTCATTCCCAATCCAGGCGAAGTCCGTTCCGTCTTCGAGGTGCCGCTCGATTACCTGATGACGCCGGGCAGCTACTCGACCTTTCACATCAAGCGCGGCGGCCGCGAGCACTCGACCTGGCAAATCGAGCATAGCGGGCTTGTCATCTGGGGCATAACAGCGAACCTTACGCGTCGCTTCCATGACCTGGCGCTGAGCCCGGAAAGCCAGGGAAGCCCGGAGGGCGGTTGAACAAGCTGGGGGATATCGACGAACGCCTGAAGCGCGCCGAGTGGCTAATGCGGCCGCAAACGCAGCGCATCCTGGCGTTGCTCGATGGCGGCGAAGGGCGAACCCGGGTGGTCGGCGGCATCGTGCGCGACACGCTGCTGGAGCTGCCGCGCGAACAGTCCGACATCGACATGGCGACCGAACTCACGCCTGAAGAAGTGACCCTGAGGGCGCAGCGCGCCCGGCTGTCGGTCTACCCCACCGGGATCGAGCACGGCACGGTGACGCTGAAGCTCGACGACATGACCGCCGAAGTGACGACGCTGCGCGAGGACGTGGAGACCGACGGCCGACACGCCGTGGTGCGGTTCGGCACCGACTGGCGGCAGGACGCGTTGCGCCGCGATTTCACGCTCAACGCGCTCTATGCCGGCATGGACGGCACGCTGTTCGATCCGCTGCATGGGGTGGAAGACTGCCTCGCCCGCAAGGTGCGCTTCATCGGCAAGCCGGCCGAGCGGATCGCCGAGGATCGGCTGCGCGTCTATCGGTTCTTCCGCTTCTCGGCGAGCCACGCCGGCGAACAGTTCGACCCCGAGGGGTTGGCGGCCTGTGCTGCCGCGGCAGGAACGCTGGACCGGCTGGCGGCAGAGCGCGTCGGGGCCGAGATGCGCCGCATGCTGGGGTTGCCGCGGATCGCCAATACGCTCAAAGCCATGCGCGAGGCCGAAATCCTGCCGCTGCCCGAGATGATGATCCGGTTGCTGCACGGCTACGAGCGGCGCGCGCGCAAACCCGAATACGCGGCGCGGCTGGCGATCCTGATGTCGGAAATCGGCGCCGCGCGCCTGCAGGCGATGTGGCGCCTGTCGAACGACGACATCGCCACCGCCGAGTCGATCCTTTCGGCGGCCCGGCTGATCGGCGAGTTCAGCCTGAACGAAGCAGCCTACCGACACCCCGGGGCGCTGGCGGACGGCATCGATGTGGCATCGACGCTCTCCAACTGGGGCGATGCGGGCAAGCTCGCGGTCATCGAGCAGCTGCAGCGGCTCGACGTGCCGCGCTTTCCGATCCGCGGCAACGATCTCGTCGGCCTCGGCATGTCGCCCGGGCGCGAACTCGGGGCGGAGCTGGAACGGCTCGAACGCGCCTGGATCGAGAGCGGCTTCGTGCTAGATCGCACGGCGCTCCTGGCGATGGTGCGAGGGTAGGGGGCGTTGTGGCACCCCCGGCGCTAAGTGCGTCCCCTCGCCCCTTTGGGGAGAGAGGGTGAGGGGCGCCAAGCACGCTAGCGTCAGGGGGGGAGCCACAGCCCTAGTGCACGGCCTCGCCCTTCTCATGCACACGGGCCTTGATCTCGTCGACCATGTTGGGACGGATCACCTCCTCGCCGTGCGCGCTGCGCAGGTGGTCGGCGGCGCGGCGGACGATTTCGGCGGTGTCCTCGGCCTGGGTGTGCCAGGTGCAGCCGGGAACCAGGGTGCCACATTCGAACGACTTCATGATCGTGCTCCATCGCTGGTGGCAGGCCATCAGGCCACAGGAATGCGGCGAGGACGGGGCCGCGGCTTCGCTTGCACATACGCGGTCAATTGCATTCAAAGATTCACCAAACAGCTACGAATGTGCAGCGACGATTGCCGCAACGAGGCAAGACTATCGCCACTGATGGGCAAGGAATCACAAATAGAGCCGACCGACCGGGGTACGGTGGTCTTCGTGTGCGATCCGCACTGGGAGGGGCATGGCAGGGCGATGGCCGGCAAGCTCGGCGCGCCCGTGCATCTGCTGTCGGATCTGACGCTCGACGACCTGGCCGATGCCCAGCAGGTGGTGGTCGATGCCGACCTGCGCGACATGCAGTCCGTCGGCCGGCTGAAGCACGCGCTCGATCGGGTGCCGGCGATCAAGGCGCGCACGTTCCTGATCGATGATGGCGGCAGCGAGCGGCTGCTCAGGGTGCAGGCCAATGCGCTGGGGGCGACGCGCCACATGGTGCGCAAGTTCGCGCTGGCTGAGCTGCGCCGCGAGTATTCGGTGACGGGGCGGGCCCGGCGCACCCCAGCGGCCGACGCGGCGCTCAGGGCTGCCAAGGGCGGTGCGTCGATCGTCGAGGCCGAGCGTTCGCTGGAGACGGTATTCGAGGGGATGCTCAGCGACGCGCCGATATCCCTCGAAGCAGTGTCGCAGGCAGCGGTGGGGGTGCTCGCCAGCGTCAAGGCCGTCGGCGCCGACGCGTGGCTTGCCTCGGTGCGCCAGCATCACGAAGGGACATTCCAGCATTGCCTGCTGGTGACCGGCGTCGCCGCCGGCTTCGCCAAGGGCGCCAAGCTCGGCACCGGTCAGGCGGCAGCGCTGATGAACGCGGCGCTGCTGCACGATGTCGGCAAGGCAGTGATTCCCCGGCATATTCTCGATAAGCCCGGCAAGCTGACGCCCGAGGAGTTCGAGGCGGTGAAACTGCATCCGGGCGCCGGGTTCGACTACCTGAGCAAGCAGGGCAGCGTCTCCGCGCTGGTGCTCGATGCGGTGCGGCACCATCACGAAGCCCTGGATGGCAGCGGTTATCCCGACCGGCTGCGCGGCGCCGGAATCGGCCCCCTGACTCGCATCCTCACGGTTTGCGACATCTTCGCGGCGCTGGTCGAAACCCGTCCCTACAAGGACGCGCGCACGCCACGCGAGGCGATCAACATGCTGGTCGACATGAGCATCAGCTCCAAGGTCGACTATGCCGCGGTGCGCACACTGGCTGGCAGCTTCGGCGTGCCGCTGCCCGAGCAGTTCGGCGACGTGGTGCGCGGCTTCACCCAGACGCGGCCCTACGGCTGATCATTCATCGTCGAAGACGCCGAGCGCCGAGAGTCCGCGGATGGCGGTGCCGTCCTCGGTGCGGATCACTTCACGCGGGGTGATGCCGCTCTCCTCGGCGATGGCGTCGGCCAGCGGCTGCGAATGGGTGACCACCCAGATCTGGGCGCGCTCGGCGGCCTTGACGATGGTGCGGGCGAGAGCCGGCAGGAGGCTGGGGTGGAGGCTCGCCTCCGGTTCGTTGAGTGCGATGAAGGGCGGCAAGCGATAAGAGAGCAGGGCGCCCATCAGGGCGAGGAACTGCAGCGTGCCGTCGGAGAGTTCGTGCGCCCAGAAGGTGCGTTTGGGCGTTTCGGGAAAGATCATGCCGAAGCGCGCAAATTCGTCGGGCGGCGGCACGACCAGCTCGGCGCCGGGAAAGGCAGCGGCGATCGTGGCGTCGAGGTCGATGCTTTCGCCTCGGACATGGCGCAGCGTCGCCAGGACCGAGGCGAGGTTGTTGCCGCTCGAGGCCAGCATTGGCGAGGTGATGGCACGGGCAGGTCGCCGCAGCGCCGAATCCTGATCGGTGCGGAAACCGTGAAAGAAGCGCCAGTTGCTCAGCTCCTGGCGCACTACGGCGATCTCTGGGTAACCGCCGCGGACGGTGGAGAGCGCCGTTTCACTGGCCAGGGCCCGCTCATCGATCAGTTCGCGCTGGCCGCCGGCGGCGCGTGCGAACACCGCATTGTTCTTGCGCTCGAGCAGGCCCACCGGGCGTTTGCCCTGCCGGAGCTCGACAGTTTCCTCCTTGATCTGGGCCTCAGTTGAAAAGGCGGCGGAATCGGGGGTGGGGAAACCCAGCTCGATCCGGTAGCTGGGCAAGAACTCCTCCAGCTCCAATCGCGCTTCCAGCGTCAGGCGGTTACGGCCCTCGTGGGCGCGGTAG
>JAEUMC010000299.1 GCA_016793415.1 Devosia sp.
CGGGCTCTACCTGCTGTTCAAGCACTCGACGCTGGGCCGGCAGATCCTCGCGGTCGGCGCCAACCCGCGGGCCGCCGAAATGAGCGGCATTCCGGTCGATCGCACCATCGTCTTCGTCCATGCGCTGTCGGGCGCGCTGGCGGCAGCGGCGGCGCTGATGCTGACCTCGCGGCTGGCGGCGGCGATGCCGGCAGTGGCTGGCGACGACTGGCTGCTACCGAGCTTCCTCGCCCCTGTGATCGGCGGCACGGCGCTGTCGGGCGGCATCGTCTCGGTGGTGGGGACCATCCTCGGCGCACTGCTGGTCTCGACCATCCGCTCCGGGCTGCTGGTGCTGGAGATCGGCAATTTCTGGCTGCCGCTGTTCCTCGGCGCCTTCCTCCTCGCGGCGATCCTGATCGAGCGCGGTCGCGCCGCCTATGTGGCGCGCGAACAGGCGAGGCGCGCGCAATGAGATCGTTCTTCCGCCTGCAATGGTCTGGCATCCTCGTCGGCATCATCGCCGGCTGCATCGCGCTGGCGCTGAGCGCGCCGGCGTTCCTTTCCGAATTCAACCTGTTCGTGCTGCTGCGCTCGATCTGCGTGTCGCTGCTGGTCGCCTATGCGCAGATGGTGATGCTCGGGGTCGGGCAGATGAACCTCTCGGTCGGTGCGCTGGGCGGGCTGGTGGCGGTGGTGACCGGCGGGCTGATGGATGCGCTGGGCGTACCGACACTGCCTGCCATCGCCATCGGTGTCGCGGCGGGCGGCGCAGCCGGCTTCGTCAATGGCTGGCTGACGGTCAAGACCGGCATCAACGGCTTCATCGTGACGCTGGCGACGGCCTCGGCCTTTGCCGGCATTAACCTCGGGATCACCAAGGCGGTGCCGTTCTACAACCTGCCTGCCGATTTCGTAGCGTTCGGCAATGGGCGGCTCGGGCTGTTCCCGCTGTTGCTGATCGTGCCGTTGCTGGTCACGGTGCTGCTGGCGCTGTTCTTTTCGCGCGCCGTGCCGGGGCGGCACATGCTGGCGGTGGGCGGCAACGCCCCGGCGGCACAGTTGAGTGGCGTGTCGGTGCCCAGGGCGATCATTTCGGCGCATGTGCTGTCGGGGTTGCTGGCAGCAGTCGCCGGTATCCTCGCGGTGGCGCAGCTCGGCTCGGCACAGCCGACCATCGGTTCGGACTGGCTGGTGATCTCGTTCGCGGCGCCGATCATCGGCGGGGCAAGCCTTGCCGGCGGGGCGATCTCGATCGTCGGGACACTGCTCGCGGTGGTGCTGATCGGGCTGATCCAGAACGCCATGGTGCTGGTGAAGGTCGACCCCTACTGGGTGCAGTTCCTGCTCGGGGCGCTGATCCTCGCCGCGGTGTGGTTCAACCGCTACCGCGCCGTGCGCGTGGGAGAGAGCTGATGGCACTGACCGTCGACAAAGCCAGCAAGTCGTTCCCCGGCGTCCGGGCGCTGAAGGATGCGTCGCTGGAGCTCAGGCCCGGCGAAGTGCATGCGCTGATGGGCGAGAACGGCGCCGGCAAATCGACGCTGATCAAGATCATCACCGGGGTGCACCGGCCGGATGGCGGGCGGCTGCTGCTCGACGGGGCGGAGATCTCACTCAGTAGCCCGCGCGATGCGATCCGGCTCGGCATTTCGGCAGTGCACCAGGAGCGCAACCTGATCCCGCGCTTCTCGGTGGCCGAGAACATCCTGCTCGAAAACCTGCCGCGGCGCGCCGGGCTGGTGGATTACGCCGCGGCCAATGCCGAAGCGAAGAAGTATCTCGAAATGATCGGCCTCACGGTCGATACCCGCACCGAAGTGCGGCACCTGAGCGTCGCGCAGATGCAGATGGTGGAGATCGCCAAGGCGCTGAGCCATGAGGCGAAAGTGTTGCTGCTCGACGAGCCGACAGCGTCGCTGACCGGCGAAGAGGCCGAGGCGCTGGTCGCGTTGATCAAGCGGTTGAAGGCGCAAGGGGCGGCGATCCTGTTCGTCTCGCACAAGCTCGAGGAAGTGCTGGCGATCTCGGATCGGGTGACGGTGCTGCGCGACGGCGAAACGACGCTGGTGGGCGAGCCGATGGCCAACATGACGCGCGGCCGGCTGATCGAGGCGATGATCGGCCGGGCCGAACGCACCGCGGTGGTGCGGCCGCCCAAGCCCGCGACCGGGGCCATCAAGCTCGAAGCCAAGGCCGTCGCGACGGCTACGGGGCATCGCGACATCTCGTTCACGGTGCGGCGCGGGGAAATTCTGGGCGTTTATGGACTAGTGGGTGCAGGGCGAACCGAGCTGGCGCGGGCGCTGGTGGGGAAGGACAAAGTGACCGGCGGCACGCTGTCGATCGACGGCAAGCCGGTGACCATCCGGTCGGTCGAGGAGGCGCTGAAGCGGCACCACATCGGTTATCTCAGCGAGGATCGAAAATACGAGGGCGTGGTGCTGCTGCACCCGATCCGCTTCAACGTGGCGATGACCATCTGGGATCGGCTGGCGAAGTTCCTCGGCTTCCAGACAGCGGCTGGCGAGCGCCGGGCCGCCGAGCCGTTCGCGCGGCAGCTGGAGATCCGCACACCCAGCCTCGAACAGGCGGTAGGGAACCTCTCGGGCGGCAACCAGCAGAAGGTGTCGCTGGCCAAGTGGCTGGCGGCGAAGGTCGACCTCCTGATCATCGACGAGCCGACGGTCGGCATCGACATCAAGACCAAGACCTATCTTCACGAACTGATCGGCGAGATCGCCCGCGGCGGCGTCTCGGTGCTGCTCATCTCCAGCGACATGCCGGAGATGGTGGTGCTTGCCGACCGGATTCTGGTCATGCACGATTTCCGCCTGGTCGGGGAAGTCGCCAACGACCATCGCTACGACGCGGTGAGCAAGGCGATCATGGGCCGCATCCACGCCGTCGAGGTCGACGCGGCGGAGTGACGCCGAAGAACAA
>JAEUMC010000301.1 GCA_016793415.1 Devosia sp.
CATCGTGCGCCCGCGGATCCGGGCTTTGCCGCTCGCCGAGGCGGCGCGCGCCCATGTCGAACTGGAGAAACCCGACAATTACGGCAAGCTGATCCTCGTCACGCCCTGGGGGGAGAGCTTCAACGATCGCGACAATCCGATTGAATCGGCCTGAACCCACGAGTATATAGGCGCATTATTCCCCCTCAGGATGAACCACGAGGCGGGGCGGACCGGAAGAACCCGGCCGCGCCTCAAGGAGAGATTTATCATGGCCACGCCCCTACTGATGCCCAAGGCAACCGCCGTCTGGCTGGTCGACAACACCGCGCTCTCGTTCGAGCAGATCGCCGCCTTCTGCGGGCTGCACCCGCTTGAAGTGCAGGGCGTCGCCGACGGCGACGTCGCCAGCGGCATCATGGGCGTCAACCCGCTGCAGAACGGCCAGCTGACCCGCGAGGAGATCGAGAAGGCCGAGGCCGACCCGAACTACCGCATGAAGATCTCGGACCCCAAGGTCCGCGTCGCTGCGCCCAAGCGCAAGGGTCCGCGCTATACGCCGATCTCGCGCCGCAACGAGCGTCCCAACGCAATCAAGTGGCTGCTGCGCAACCACCCCGAGATGAAGGACGCGCAGATCATGCGCCTCGTCGGCACCACCAAGTCGACCATCGACGCGGTGCGCGAGGGCACGCACTGGAACAACGCCAACATTACCCCGATGGACCCGGTGACGCTCGGTCTCGCCAGCCAGATCGATCTCGATCTGGAAGTGAGCCGCGCCAGCAAGGGCGCTGCGCCTGGTGACATCGCCGAACAGGGCACCATGCTGCTCACCGCCGAAGAGGCGCTGGCCGGGGCCCATGGCCGCGCCGGCATGGACCAGGCCGAGGACGACGAAGGCGTCGAGCGTCGCCCGGAGCGCGAGGAAGAGCTGGACGCCGACTCGGTGTTCGCCAAGCTGAAGTCGCTGAAGGGCGATTCCGAAGAGTAAGATCGAGCGCGGGCAGCAGAGATGGAAATCAACCTGCTGCTCGCGATCTTCGTACTTCTCGCTGCCACGGTATTGCTCGTCCCGCTGTTCAAGTGGGCTGGGCTCGGCACCATCCTCGGCTATCTCGCTGCCGGGGTGCTGATCGGCCCCTATGGGCTGGCGCTCGTTTCCGACACCGACCTCATTCATCAGATCGCCGAGTTCGGCATCGTCATGATGCTGTTCCTGATCGGCCTCGAGGTCGATGGCAGTGAACTCTGGCGCATGCGCAACAAGGTGTTCGGCCTCGGCCTGACCCAGATGGCGGCGACGACCGTCGTCGTTGCGCTGCTCGCCCGTCTGATCGGCTTCATCTGGGCCGATGCCTTGGTGGTGGGCCTGGCGCTGGCGATGAGCTCCACCGCCATCGCCATGCAGTCGGTGGACCAGCGCAACATCACCAAGACCGACACCGGCCGTGCCTCGCTCGCCATCCTGCTGGTGCAGGACGTCGCGGTGATCCCCACCCTCGCCATCATCCCGCTGCTCACCGCCATGGGCGGCTCGCCCATCGAGGCAATCGGCGAGAACGTGCTCGATGCCGTCGACAATCCGATCGACTGGTGGATTGCCCTGGTGGTGGTCGGCGCCTTTGCCGCGGCGCTGCTCGGCTCGCGCTTCGTCATCCGGCCGCTGATGAGCTGGCTCGCC
>JAEUMC010000325.1 GCA_016793415.1 Devosia sp.
CGGCAGCAGGATTTGAACCCGCGACCCACTGATTACAAATCAGTTGCTCTACCAACTGAGCTATACCGGCGCGACGCGGTCGATAACACTGGCTGCCGCATGGCGCAAGGCGCGCGGCGCGTCGCCGCGCCGGGGCGGCGACGGCTTGTCTTAGATGTGGCATCCTCGCCGTGCAAATATCCGGCTGATTGGTGATTCACCGGCTCGGAGGTCGCCGTGGGAGGCAAACGAAGCGCATCGGTTCCGGCTCGCATCCTGCCGCGACACGCCGCCTTCTACTGGGGCGTTGGTGGTGGGGCAGTGGCGTTTGTCGCGTGCCTGCTATTGTCGCCCAAATACGCGGTCGCGGTCGCCGCCAACGCGATGTTCGTCACCTATTTGGGGCTCGTCCGCATTGAGTTTCCCAGCCTTACGGCCGAGTTCCTGCAGCAACGGCCCGACGACGCCGATTCTCCGGTGGCGGCGATCTTTCTCGTCACGGTCCTTGTCGCGGTCGTGGCGATGATCTTCCTGTTTCTTGCACTCAATGGCGGAGAAGGGCGGACCGATCCGCTGGAAATCGTGGTTAGCGTCGTCTCGGTGGTGCTCGGCTGGTTCACCGTGCACACTATGGCGGCACTGCACTACGCGCACGAGTACTATCGCGACATACCGGGGGGTGGAGGCAAGGTCCTTGCCGGGTTGGCGTTTCCCGGCACCGAGCCACCCGACGGCGCAGCGTTCCTCTATTTCTCCTATGTGCTCGGGATGACCGCCCAGGTGGCGGACGTAGCGGTGACATCACGCGCCATGCGGCGATTGGTGATGCTGCATGGCGTCGTCTCGTTCTTTTTCAACACGGTCATCGTCGCGGCGACAGTCAATGTGGTCGTGGCGATCGCCGGCGGATGAGGCGGGTGCGCTACCAGCGGCCCAGCCAAACAGTTCATGCGACGCGGGCAACTGTCCCCGGCGCCAAGACTTCTGAGAGGAAACCGACCATGAAACGAACGCACCTTCTGGCCTTGCCGGTCGCCCTGTCGCTGGGCCTGCTGCTCGCTGCCTGCGACAACAACTCGACTCCGCCGCCGGCCAAGCCGGCCGCCGAAGCGCCGGCCGCCCCCGCAGCAACCGCCGACGCTGACAAGGCGGCAGCCGAGCAGAAGGCGGCCGAAGAGAAGGCCGCAGCCGATAAGGCTGCTGCGGATAAGGCAGCGGCCGACAAGGCAGCCGCCGACAAGGCAGCCGCCGACAAGGCAGCCGCCGAGGCCAAGGCGGCCGCCGAGGCCAAGGCGGCCGAAGAAAAGAAGGCAGCTGAAGCTGCTGCCAAGGCAGAGGAAGAAAAGAAGGCCGCGGAGGCCGCGGCGAAGGCCGAAGAGGAAAAGAAGGCCGCGGAGGCCGCGGCGAAGGCCGACGAGGAAAAGAAGGCCGCGGAAGCTGCTGCCGCCGCTAAGGCTGCGGAAGAGAAGAAGGCAGCGGAGGCCGCCGCCGCTGCCAAGGCCGCCGAAGAGAAGAAAGCCGCCGAGGCTGCAGCAGCTGCCAAGGCCGCCGAAGAAAAGAAGGCCGCGGAAGCGGCTGCGGCCAAGGCTGCTGAGGAAAAGAAGGCTGCGGAAGCCGCAGCAGCAAAGGCCGAAGCGGACAAGCAGGCGACACTCGCGGCCGCTGCCGCCAAGGGCAAGGCCGACGCCGAGGCCGCCGTCGCGGCAGCAACCGCAGCAGTTCCGGCCGCAGACGTATCGCCGACAGCGCAACGCGGTGCCGCCGACGCCGCAGCCGCGGTCGCCGCCGCTGAGGTCGCTCCGGCCGCAGCAGCTCCCGCGTCGGCGGAGGCCAAGGGTGCCGCCGATGCGGCGGCAGCTGTTGCCGCGGCGGAAACGCCCCCTGCGACCACCGCCGAGAGCAAGGGTGCCGCCGACGCCGCCGAGGCCGTTGCGGCGGCTGACACGCCGGTGATGACCACCCCGGCAATGGGCATCCTGCCGGCCGATGGCCTGAAGCCCGATACCCGCCTGGCTGCCAATGCCGACCGCAGCGAGATCGGCTATCTCGGCGTCTGGGCGCCGACCTACGACGCTTGCGGTACCGTCGATCAGGCGGGCAGCGCCGGGTTTGTGGTGATCACCAAGATCAGCGTGCGGCAGGGCAGCGAAATCACCCTGGTCGATGCCGTTCCCGCCACCAACGGCAAGGTGAGCTTGAAGGCCGGCGACAAGACTATTGAGATCGCCCAGGCGGGGACCGATGTGCTGAACGTCAACGGCACCGATCTGGTGCGCTGCACCACGCCGTAACGGGGCTTCGGGCTGCGGGGCGCTCCCGCGGCCCGGTTTACTGAGCCGGGCGGCCGGCGGTCACAGCGAACAGCGCGATCGCCGCCGCATTGGAGACGTTGAGCGATTTGATCGGCCCGGGCATATCGAGCCGCACCATTTCGTCGCAGAGTTCGCGCGTCCGCTGCCGCAAACCCTTGCCCTCGGCCCCGAGCACGATCGCCATCGGTGCATCGTCGGTGCGCGGACGAATCGGGGCAGGGGCCTCCGAATCGAAGCCGATCACCCTCAGTCCGCGCTCCTTCAGCGTCTCGATGGCGTCGCCGAGGTTGCGCACCTCGATCATCGGCACCATGTCGAGCGCCCCGGAGGCCGCCTTGGCCATGACGCCCGTTTCGCGCGGCGAATGCCGGGCCGTAGTGACCACCGCATCGGCGCCAAAAGCGCAGGCGGTGCGCAGGATCGCGCCGACATTATGTGGGTCCGTCAACTGGTCGAGGATCACCACCAGGCGCGGGTTCGGCACGTCATTGAGCCCGAAGCGGCTGACCGCTTCGACTTCCAGCGCCACACCCTGGTGCACGGCATCGGCGCCGAGCAGCCGATCGAGCTCCTTGGGGGTGGTTTCGGTGAATCGCATCTCCACCGGCCCGGTCTCCCTGAGGCGCATCAGCGCATTGGGAGTGACCAGGAGGTTCCGCCGCTCGCGCCGCGGATTGTCGAGCGCCGCCCGCACCGTATGGAGCCCATACAGGTAGACCGGCCCGGTATCCGGGTCGTACTTGGGCTTGGGCGGGAACTTGTTGCGGCTCATGGGGATGCCCTAGCGGTTTTGATGCAGGACAGCAAGGCGAGCACTGCGATGCGCAAAGGGTGGATTGGGTGTTGACAGGCGTTCACCGCCCCGACATAAACCGCCCCGACGACGCGCCCGGGGACGGGCGCCGTTCGTTTCTCCGGCTCTGAATGGAGGGGTGGGAGAGTGGTTAAAT
>JAEUMC010000133.1 GCA_016793415.1 Devosia sp.
GGCCGATGACGGTGGGCGAGATCGCGACGGCCGTGGGCCAGACACATTCGGCGATCAGCCAGCTGACCACGCGCCTGGTGCGCGATGCCTGGGTGAGCACTGCGAGCGATGCCGGCGACCGCCGCACCCGACGGCTGACCCTGACGGCAAAGGCGGAGGCGGCGCTGCAGGCGGCCAAGCCGCTGTGGCGCGCCATTCGCGACGGGTTGGAGGAGCGGGTGCGCAGCGCCGGACTGGACCCGGAAACACTCCTCGTGGGATTGGAGCAGATGGCGGCGCCGGGTCTGGCCGACATCATCACGGCCAAGGCGCGTGACCAGCGGCAACAAGTGGTGCGGATCGCGCCGCTCAGCCCGGAGCTCCGCACGCACTTCTACCGCCTCAATGCGATCTGGCTGGAGCACTATTTCGTGCTTGAGCCCTACGACATCGAGGTGATGTCGAACCCTGAGGCGATCGTCGAGCACGGTGGTGCGGTGCTGTTCGCGTTGCTTGGCGACGCGGTGGTCGGCACCTGCGCGCTCAAGCAACATGCGCCCGGCGAGTATGAACTCACCAAGATGGGTGTCGATCCCGTAGTGCGGGGCGTCGGCGTCGGCCGTAAGCTCATCGAGGCGGCGATTGCCGAGTTCGAGCGGCTCGGCGGCAACCAGTTGTACCTCGAGACCAACAGCCGGCTGGAGTCGGCGATCCATCTCTACGAGCGCACCGGCTTCGAGCACCAACCCGCGATTCGCGAAGGCTCATCCTACGGCCGGGCCAATGTGTACATGATCTGGCGCGGCCGGCAGACGATGGCGGCGTGATCAGTTGCCCAGGCTGACTTCGCCGCGGGCCAGCAGGGCCAGCGCCTCGGGATAGGCGCGGTGCTCCTCAACGAGGATGCGGGCGGCGAGGCTGTCTTCTGTATCGCCGGGGAGGATCGGCACGCGGCGCTGCAGGATCGTCGGGCCTTCGTCCGTGCCGGCGGTGACGAAATGCACGGTGCAGCCGCTCTCGCTGTCGCCCGCATCGAGCGCCTGCTGTTGCGGGTGCAATCCCTTGTGCAGGGGCAGCAGCGAGGGGTGGACGTTGATCATCCGGCCCTGCCATTTCTGCGTGAATTCCGGGGTGAACAGGCGCATGAAGCCGGCCAGCGCGATGATGTCGGGGCGCCATAGCCTCAGCACGTCCGACAGCGCCAGCTCGAACCCCGTCCGGCTCGGATAATCCTTGTGCCAGCGCCACGCGGTGGCGATGCCTTGACCGGCGGCGGTCTGCAGCCCTGCGGCATCGGGCTTGTTGGCAAACACCCCGACGATCTCGGCCGGATAGTCGGGCGCTTTGGCCGCCTCGATCAGCGCAGTCATGTTCGACCCGCGGCCGGAAATCAGTATGGCGACACGCTTCTTGGGTTCAGTCACGGGGACGGGCCTTCACTGGAGAATCGTAGAGGGCGAGTTCTTCGGCGGTTGGCCGTTCGAACGCCCGGCTGGCATCTTCTAGCATGGCGCGATCGATCGGCGGTGATTCCCGGCCGCGCCGGGTGACACGATCGAGGAGCACGTCGATTGGGGCATCCATGTGGACGAGCTCGACCGCCGCTCCCAGCGCACGCGCGCCTTCGCGTAGCGTATCGCGCTCGGCGCGAGCCCAGGTGCCCCATTCGATGATTGCGGTTCCGCCGAGCGCCAGCAGGCTTTGTGCCTGCTGCCACTGCAACTGCTCGATGCCGGCGCGCTTGGCCTCATCCCACAGGTTGATGCCGATCGCATCCATCCAATCATCAGGCGAATAGCGCACGCCATCATGCTGCTCAGCCAGCGCGGTGGCGACGGTGGTTTTGCCCGCTCCGG
>JAEUMC010000364.1 GCA_016793415.1 Devosia sp.
CGTGGTTGCCAGGCCTTGAGCGCCAGCGCAAAAGCCGAGGCCTCGTCGTCCGAGCCGCCCGCAAAGGCGCCGGTCGCATGCACCGGCACAAAGTTCGCCTCGAACTCGTTATTGGGGTTGGTGATGATCCCGTCGATCAGCGGCAGGATATCGGCGTGCCGGCCACCCAGGGGGCCCGCATAGATGCGCCGGATATCGTAGTCATTGGCGTGGAAATTCTCCCAGATCACCGGCTTGCGCCTGAGCACCCGGCCGACCTCGACGAGGCTCTCGGCGCTGATGGTCTTCGAGACGATATCCGGCCCGGTCCAGAACACCCCGATTTCCGGCTCGAGCTCGGCTCCGATGGTGTTGAGATAGCTCGATCCCCGGACATCGTGCCCGGCAAACGCCGCGCAATACTCGGTCGGGCAGAACAGCACTGCCGCGCCGGGCGCCCGCGCCCGCACATGCCTGAACGCCGCGTTGGCGAAAGAGCTCTGCGCCGCCGCGAAGGACGGGAAGGCCCGCTCGTCGGCGGGCATCATGGTGCGCGGGATATCGTCGAACAGCAGCGCGAAATGCGTCACCCCGAGGTCCAGGAGCTGGTCGAGCCGGCGCTTCAACGCCTCGAGGTCGCTTGCGTCCGAATAGACGACATCGAGACACGGGGCGATCGCCACCATGAAAATGAGCTTGCGCGCCCGTGCCGCGTCGACCAGCTCCTGGAGGGCTGCGGCTTCCGCCGCGTTGTAGAGTTCGCGCCAGCGGGCGCGGATCTTGATGTCGTCCTTGGGGCCGTAGACGAAGCTGTTCATCCCGGCATTGGCGATCCAGTCGAGCATTTCCACCCGCTGCGGGTGGGTCCAGGCCCGGCCGTAGAAGCCCTCGATGACGCCCGACAGGAATGTCGTCGATGCGGTTCCCCCTGCCCCCTGTCGTTCCGGCTGATCCAGCAGCACATCCATCGACCAGCCGGAAAGCCCCGGCGGCGAAGCGGCGACGTTCGGAAAGTCGTGAACAGTTCCCATCTGGTTCAGTCCATCGCTGTTGCAGTCAGCCCGGCAATCACATGCCGTTGCAGGATGAAGTAGAGGATCAGGATCGGCACGGTGGTGATGGTCAGCGCCGCGAACACCAGCGAGTAGTCGGTGCTGTGATAGCCCGAGAACCGCACCAGCCCGACCGGCAGGGTGCGCTGCGCATCGTCGGTAATGAACAGCAGCGCGAACAACAGCTCGTTCCACACGCTGATGGTGTTGAGCACCACCATGGTCAGCATGGCCGGCCACACCATCGGCACCGAGACGTGCCAGAAGATCTCCCAGGTGTTGGCGCCATCGAGCCGCGCCGCTTCTTCCATGTCGGGCCGGATCGAAATCAAATAGGCCCGCATCAGGAACACGGTGAAGGCCAGCTGCCAGGCGGCGCCGGGCAGGATCAGCGCCCAGGGGGTGTTGAGCAGGTGCATGTCGCGCAACTGCGTGAACAGCGCGATGGCGACCGACGGTGGCGGCAGCAGTAAGCCGATCAACAGAATCCGGTACATCAGCGTCCGCCCCGGAAACTCCAGCCGGGTGAAGGCAAAGGCGGCGGCGGTGGCGAACAGCACGCACATGCTGACTGCCACCAGCGTCACGAACACCGAGTTGAAGTAGAGCGTGCCGAGCCCGCCCACGTTCCAGGCTTCGATCAGGTTCTCCCAGCGCCACTGCGCCGGCAGCGCGAAGGGCGAGCGGAAGATCTCGCGGTTCGATTTGAACGACGAGTAGACCATCCAGATTGCCGGATAGAACATCACCAGCACGATGATGCCGGCCACCCCGAACTGCAGCCATTCGGCCGCGCTGCGGCGCCGCTCAGTAGCGCGTGACATTGCCGCGCTCCGAAATCTTGAGGTAGGCGATCGAGATCAGCGACACCACCAGCGTCAGCACCACCGTCAGCGCCACGCCATAGCCGATCTGGTTCTGGTCGAAGGCCTGCTTGATGATCCAGGTCGCTGGCACTTCCGTCGCCCCGAACGGTTGCCCGTTGGTCATGGTGAAGAACAGGTCGAACCCGGCAAAGCCACCGGTCACCGCGAGGAGGATGCAGACGATGACGTTCTGCCTCAGCATCGGCAGGGTGATGGCGGTGAACTGCTGCACGCCATTGGCGCCATCGAGCCGCGCCGCCTCATAGAGGTTGCGCGGAATGCGCCTCAGCGCCGCAAAGAAGATCACCATGTAGAAGCCGGCATATTTCCAGCCCGAGACGATGCAGATGAAGAGCAGCGCCGTTTCCGGCTGCGCCAGCCACGGCTGCGCCCAGTCGCCCAGCCCCACCGAGCGGAGCGTCGAATTGAGCAGCCCGGTGCGATAGTCGAGGACGAACTTCCACAGGACGCCCGCCGCCGACATCGACAGCACCACCGGGGCGAAGAACATGCCGCGCATCAGCGAGAAGCCGCGCCGATCGGAGTTGAGCAGCACCGCCATCACCAGCCCGAACGTCACCTCGAAGACCAGCGTTGCGGCGATGTAGAGCACGACATGGACGAACGACATCAGGAACGTCGTGTCGGTCAGCGCCCGGATGAAGTTGGCGAGCCCGGCCCAGCGCGGCGCGCTGAACCCATCCCAGAAGGTGAAGGCGTAGTAGACCGACGCGCCCAACGGCAGCAGCACGAAGGTCAGGAACAGCAGCATCGCCGGCGCCGCGAACAACAGGTTCGCGGCGCCGGTGCTGATAGGGGCCGAACGGTCTTGCAAAGTCTTGGCGCCGCTTACTGCTTGCCCATGGCGGCGAGCGTCTCGTCGAGCCAGACCAGCGAGTCCTTGGCGCTCTTTTCACCCGACGCCGCAAAGGCGGCCGCCTGGTAGAACGCCTCGGCCACCGGCACCGGATACTTGTTGTCGGGCGGCGGCACGATCCCCGAGGCACCGCTCATCAGCGCCAGCATCGCCTGGGTCTGCTCATCGAGCTTGGCCTTGTCGCTGACGCCCTGCACCGGGCTCATCTGGCCGCTCTCGGCCCATTTGATCTGGCTCGCTTCCGAGGTCAGGAACTTGAGAAACTTGATCGCTTCAGCCGCGTGCGGCGCGTTCTTGTGCACCACAAGCCCGGTGATGGTGCCGATCACGCTGTTGGCGAGCGGATGCGCCGGGTCGATCACCGGCGTGTTGAACTGGCCGTATTCGAAACCCTCATCGGCGAGGTTGGCGGTCTCCGACACCAGCCACGAGCCGATCGGATGCATCACCGCCCCTTCCTGGAAGAAGGTGGCCATCGCCGGGTCGGCGCCGAGTGCCTGCATGTCCTTGTTGAACGCCCCGACATTGTGCAGGTCGACGAGCAGGTTCAGCGCCTTCTCGAAGGCGGGCGTGTCGAATTTGGCTTCCTGCTTGAACGCCGCGACATACTCGTCCGGCGGCACCACCATGGCGGCGATGTGGCCGGCCCAGTTGCCCAGTGGCCAGAACTCGTTATTGCCCTCGACGATCGGCGTCTCGCCGGCTTCGGCCAGCGTCTTCGACAGCGCGACGAACTCGTCCCAGCTCTTCGGCGGGGTCAGACCGTGCTCGGCGAAGATCTTCTTGTTGTACCAGATGGTGTTGGTCAGATCGAGCGACAGCGGCACCAGGTACGGCTTGCCATCGACCATGGTGCCGGCGCCATCGGTCCACACTGCCGGCGAGAAGCTATCCTTCCAGCCATCGGCGGCCATCGCGTCGCTCAGGTCATAGGCATAACCGGCGGCGACATCGCGCTGCACCGGGAAGCCGGCCCACTCGAAGAAGATGTCGGGGACCTCGTTGCTCTTCAGCTGGGTGATCAGGCCCTGGTTGGAATACTGATCGTCGTCGAAGACGATCTCCTTGATCTTGATGTCGGGGTTGGCCGCTTCGAAATCAGCAATGATCGCGTCCAGCGCTTCGCGACTGGAACCACCGGTGATCGAGTGGGTGAACCGGACTTCCGTCTGCGCCATCGCAGCGGTGGTCAGCAGCAGCAATGCAGTCGCGGTGGTCAGCGCCAGTCTTCTGGTCGCCAGCGTGAATCTCTTGGCCATATCCGGTAACACCCCTTTTGCCCCAAATCTCTCGGCAGCAATCTCCCCTGCCAACTGGTATGTTATTGGTTTAAACCAGTTTGTCCAGCGTCGAAACTTCCTGCAGGTATCTGTGCAAGTCGCTTGCGAGTCACCGCGCAACCCCCTTGCAAACGCCAGTCCAAAATCATACCAGTTGCGGCAAGAACAACCACGGCTCACCGGTCGGAGGACGCTTGGACTTTTACGCGGCGGTACGCGAACGGATGGAGGCCCGCCATGGCCCCTTGGGCGAGCGTCTGCGCAACGCGCTGACCGCCGTGCTCGATTCCGGCGCCATCGCTCCAGGCGAGTCGCTGCCCTCCGAACGCGAGATGGCCGAGGCGCTCGCCGTCTCGCGCTCCACCTTGCGCCAGGGGCTGAAGGAGCTGGCCCAGCAGGGCATCATCGCCACCAGGCCGGGCGCCGGCACGGTGGTGGTCGGCCGCATCCCCAAGGCCCTGTCGCAGCTCTCGGGCTTCACCGAAGACATGCGCCAGCGCGGCCTCGAGCCCGAGTCCCGGGTGCTCGAATGCTCGATCGGCCGGGTCGGTGCCGATGCCGCCTTTCGCACCGGCCTGCCGCTCGGCTCGCCTATTCTTACCCTGGTCCGGCTGCGCCTTGCCGGCGGCGA
>JAEUMC010000395.1 GCA_016793415.1 Devosia sp.
CATGAGTCGGCTGGAAGCGGGCAAATTCGAGCTGACCACCGAGGCGATCGCGCCCGAATCGCTGGTCGAGCCCTGCCTGAAGATGGTCGACGCCATGGCGCGCGACAAATCGGTGCGGCTGATGACCGATATTCCGCGCAGCCTGCCGATGCTGATCGCCGACGAGCGCGCCTGCCGCCAGATCCTGATCAACCTGCTGTCGAATGCGGTAAAGTTCTCCAACGAGCATTCGGTGGTGACGCTCGCCATGAAGCGGCAGGGCCGGCACCTCGCCATCTCGGTGGCCGACCATGGCATCGGCATGGGCGAGGAATCGGTGAGCCGAATCGGCGAGCCCTTCTTCCAGGCGCAAGATGGCCTCGCACGCCGCTACGAGGGTACGGGCCTGGGTCTTTCGATCGTCAAGGGACTGGTCGAGCTGCATGACGGCACCCTGCATGCCAGCTCGTCGCCGGGAGAGGGGACAGTGATGACTGTTCTGCTGCCGATAAACGGTCCGGAAACCAAGGTGGAGGAAACTGCTGCCGTTACCCCGCTTCACCGGGACCCGGTTCAGCAGCAAATGCCCACCACATGGCACGACGACGAAAGAAAAAGAGCCCTATGACGGCAGCAACTCTTGCGCACCTGCCCTTGCAGGTCGGCAGTGTCGCCATGGCCCACGCGGGCCGGGCGGCGCTCTGGGTCATTGCGCGCTATATGCGCTCGCCCCTCACCAATTCCGCCATCGCCGCTTTGGTGGTGACCTCGGCCATGGCTGGCTCGAACGCCCTCTATGGCCAGCGCCACGAGCACCCCTCGCCGCTGTTCAGCGCCGGCATCGAATCGCAGGCCGAGCTCGCCGATGTCGAACCGGTGATCCCGAAGACCCGCCCCAAGAGCTTCGTGATGAACGCGCCCGCCAAGGTGCAGCGCCAGGTGGTGGCGGCTGCTGCCCCTGTCGATACCCAGGGCGGACCGATCGGCAACAAGGAAGTGTTCGAGGTCCAGCGCAAGCTCGAGCGGCTGCAGCTGTTTACCGGCACGGTCGATGGCTATTACGGCCCGCAGACTGCGCGGGCGTTGAAGAAGTTCGAGGAACTGCGCGGGTTGAAGCCGACCGGCGAGCTGACGCGCGACATCATCGAACTGGTGCTGGCCGCACCGCTGTCGACGCCGGCGCCGCAGCCGGTCGTGTCTGCTCCCGCACCCGCCGTCGAGCAGCAGAAGCCGGCGGCGGCGGTGACGCTGCCCAGGGTCGAGGCCGCGCCGGTCGAAGCCGAGTTGCCCAGTACCGTTCAGCCCAAGACCACCGCGGCGGTGAAGCCACAGTCGCTGGCCGTGATGGAGCAGCCCAAGCCGCTGGTCTCCGACATCGAGACTGGCTCGATCGCGCCGGCAAAGCAGGCGACCGGCAATACGCTGCTCGGTCGCCCCGTGCCGAAGTCGCCTGAAGCAGCGCTCGAGATGGCCGCCGAAACGGCCGGGGATGCGATCAGCACCATCGTCGATGGCGTGCAGTCGATGACCATGACCACGCCGCCCAAGGCGCTGCCGAAGAAGCCGGTGGCGCAGCAGCAATTCGCTGCCGAAGCTAACGCGCTGAGCACCGCCGAAGCGGCGCCCGCCGTGGCGCTGGTGCCAAAGGCCGCCGCTGAGCGGACTGAGCTTGCGGCCCTGCCGGACAAGCCGCAGGTCGGCGTGCCGCTCAAGATCGAAGAGCCGGCTCCACCCAAGCCCGGTGAGGCGATCGCCGTGCTCGACACCGAAGCAACGCCCGAGCAGCTGATGGCGCCGTTCTCGGTGACCGATCCGGTGATCGTTGCCAAGGTGCAGCGCGGCCTTGGCAGCCTGGGCTTCCTCCACGGCCCGGCCGACGGCGTTGCCGGCGAGGCCACTGCCAAGGCGATCCGCAACTTCGAGGTCTACTTCAACTACAAGGTGACCGGCCGGATCTCCCCCGAACTGCTCGACCTGCTGGTCGACAACGGCGCTTCGATCTAGCAGCGGCGCGGAGCCGTCTCACTCTGATCATGTCTCCCCGACGCTGAGTTGGCAGT
>JAEUMC010000398.1 GCA_016793415.1 Devosia sp.
GGGGCTCGATCCGTTCGCCGGCACCTTTGCCTTTACCTCCTATCGCGATCCCAACCTCGTCGACACCATCGATGTCTATGACAAGGCTTCCGCCTTCCTCAAAGATGGGGTGGGGGAGCAGGATCTGGTGCGCTCGGTGATCGGCGTCATCGGCTCGGTCGATACCTATCGGCTGCCCGACGCCAAGGGTTTTACCTCGCTGGTCTGGGAGCTCAGCGGCGACAGCGACGACGCCCGCCAGAAACGCCGCGACGAAATCCTCGGCGCCTCCAACCGCGACTTCAAGGCGCTGGCCGAGGCGCTCGATCAGGTGGCGCGGCAGGGGCAGGTCGTGGTGCTCGGTTCGGAAACCGCCATCAAGGCGGCCAACGACGAGCGTGGCAACTTCCTCAAGGTGACCAAGGTCCTGTGAGGTCGCGAGGGGTGGCCGGACGCGGTCACCCTCAGTCCTTGTACACCCCGCCGGTGTCGTCGCTGCCGAACATGTCGGTGCGGGCGACGGTCGCGTAGCGACTGTCGTCGGTCTGCAGGTGCAGGGCCGAGAGGATCTTGCCCAGCATGTTCTGCTCGGCTTTGCCGGTGTGCTGCCGGCTGAGCTCGACCAGGTATGCCGAGGTGGCGTCGAGCCGGCTCGCCATCAGCCAGGCGAGCCGGAAGGTCATCGCCTGATCCTGCTCGAGATATTTGCGCGCATCCATGATCACGCGGACCGTGGCATTGCCATCCGCCCGCACTGTCGCGCTGTTGCGGGTGCCGAGCACCACCGACATTTCGCCGACCACGGAGTTGGGCGACGAAATGCTGGCAATGGCCACGCCATCACGTTCAACGACCAGTTGCCCGCTTTCCAGTACGAACAGATCGCCGCCTTCCCGGCCCTGCGTGATCAGGATTTCGCCCGGCGCCAGCTTGCGGGTCGGTTGGGCGGCGGCCAGGTCGAGCAGGCTCTCCATTGTGGGCTCCATTGATTTCCGAGTGCAGCCTATTCGCTCAACTGCAACCGGGATAGACTTCGGTCGTTGATTTTCATGGGTCATTTGAGATCGGAGGAAGTAGTTCGGCTGATGGCTTCCCCCTTCCTCGAGCGCGACCTCTACGTCCGTCCCATCGACGCCTATATCGACCCGCCGGTGCCGCGCGCCCGGGCGATCATTACCCATGGTCATGCCGATCACGCCCGCTCGGGGCACGGCGCGGTGTTGGCGACACCCGATACCATCGCCATCATGAAAGCCCGTTATGGCGAGGACTCGGCCCGGCAGTTCCAGCCGCTCGAGTTCGACACGCCGCTGCAGGTCGACGACGTCACCATCACGCTGAAGCCGGCGGGTCACATCCTCGGGTCGGCGCAGGTGCTGATGGAGCATAAAGGGCAGCGCATCGTCGTCACCGGCGACTACAAACGGTTGCCGGACCGAACTTCGCAGCCGTTCGAGCTGGCCGAATGCGATCTGTTGGTGACCGAAGCCACGTTCGGGCTGCCGGTGTTCCAGCATCCCGATCCGCTCGATGAGATACGCCGCCTGCTGCGTTCCGCCGCTGCCTTTCCGGACCGTGCCCATGTCATCGGCTGTTATGCGCTGGGCAAGGCGCAGCGGGTGATCGCGCTGCTGCGCGACGCCGGCTACGACGCGCCGATCTACCTGCATGGCGCGATGATCCGGCTCTGCGAACTCTACGTGGCGCGCGGCATCCCGTTGGGCGAACTCAAGCCGACGCTCGGTACCGGCAAGGCCGAGCTCGCCGGACAGATCGTCATCGCGCCGCCCTCCGCCATCAAGGACCGTTGGAGCCGGCGATTGCCCGATCCGGTGCTGGCCGTCGCCTCGGGGTGGATGAGCGTCAAGCAGCGGGCCCGGCAATCGGGGGTGGAACTGCCGCTGGTGATCTCCGATCATGCCGACTGGAACGAGCTGCGCCAGACGATCGCCGAAACCAAGGCCGGCAAGGTCTGGGTCACCCATGGGCGCGAGGACGCGCTGGTCTACCATTGCCGGCAGCAGGGGCTCGAAGCCGAGCCGCTCAATATCCAGGCCTTCGAGGAGGGGGAGGAGGGCGAGCCGGACGCACAGGGGGAGCTTTCCGAGTGAGGCGGTTCGCCCAACTGATGGAGCTGTTGGCGCTCACCCCGTCGCGCAACCGCAAGCTCGAGGCGCTGACCCAGTATTTCCGCGAGACGCCGGATCCCGACCGCGGCTTTGCCCTCGCCATCCTCACTGGCGCGCTCAGCTTCAAGAACGTCAAGCCGGCGATCCTGCGCGACGTGGTGCTCGCCGAGGTCGATCCGCACCTGTTTGCACTCAGCTACGACTATGTCGGCGACCTGGGGGAAACCATCGCGCTGATCTGGCCGCACCATTCTTCTGGGAAGGATTTGGGAGGCACGGAGCCGCTGCCCTCGCTCAGCGACCTGGTCGAACTGTTCAACATGACCAGCAAGTCCGAACTGCCGCGGCTGATCGGCTCGCTGCTGACGCGGGCTTCGATCAACGAGCGGTGGGCGCTGGTGAAGTTCGCCACCGGCGCGCTGCGCATCGGGGTCAATGCGCGGCTTGCCAAGACCGCTTTGGCGGAAATGAGCGGCAAGCAGCTGCAGGAGATCGAGGAGGTGTGGAACGGACTGAGTGTGCCGTACACCGACCTGTTCGAGTGGCTCAGCGGCAAAGCGGAGCGGCCGGATATCGACCATACGGCGCGCTTCCATCCGCTGATGCTGTCGAACCCGATCGACGAGGGCAAGGATCTCGAGAAGCTCGACCCCGCCGATTTCGTCGCCGAGTGGAAATGGGACGGGATCCGGGTGCAACTGATCGCCTCGAAGGGCAGGG
>JAEUMC010000401.1 GCA_016793415.1 Devosia sp.
GCACTTCAACTACTCGGCGCCCAACTCGCGCTGGGGCGAATACTTCGTCGGCGGCGCCCCCGGCATCCCGCTCAAGCACACCAACAACTACCCCGGCATGGCCGTCCCCAAGGACGGCTACGTCGTGGTCAGCGACGAACCCGGCTTCGGCCACGGGTTGTCGAAGGACGCCATCGAGAAGATGGCGCTGTGACGGACGCCGCGAGAGGCCGGGGCGGGAGGCCCCGGTTCTCCGCGGCAACGATCAGGCGGCGGGACTTGCGCCCCGCCTCCGAACGACCAGCAAACGGCCGGAACCGGCCAGAGGAGGACCATTATGAACCATAGATCCCTGCGGCAGCATCTGCTCGGCGGCGCCATAGCGCTGCTGGCGGCGCCGCTCCTGGCATCGACCGCCCTTGCCCAGGTGGCCGACATGCCGCGCAACGAAACCCTGGTGCTGACCCCGTGGGGCGACCAGCCGGCGCAGTTCGCCAACACCGAAAACTGGCACCCCTACCTGACCTCAGTCACCCACCAGCGCGACGTGATGCAGATCACCATTAACGAGGCGCTGTTCTACACCAACCTCAATGACGGCAAGCTGATCCCCTGGCAGGCCGAGAGCTTCGAGTATGCGCCCGATTTCATGAGCGCCTCGATCAAGCTGCGCGACGGGGTCGAGTGGTCGGATGGCCAGAAGTTCACCGCCGACGACGTCAAGTTCACCCTTGAGGCGGTGCGCGATGCCCCGCCGGAAGTCGGTGGCTCGGCGGCGTTCAAGGAGTGGATCAAGGACGTCACCGTCGTCGATCCGCTCAACGTCACCATCAACTTCAACAAGGCGGCGCCGCGCTTCGTCCGCGACTTCCTGGCGCTCGGGCACGAGAACCACTACCCGATCCTGCCCAAGCACATCTGGGAAGGCCAGGATATCGCGACCTTCACCAACTACGATCCGGCCAAGGGCTGGCCGGTCGGCACCGGCGCCTACAAGCTGGTTTCGACCACCAACCAGCAGGAAATCTTCGATCGCCGCGATGACTGGTGGGGCGCCAAGGTCGGCTTCCAGGATCTGCCGGCCCCCAAGCGCATCACCCTCGTCCCGGTATCGAGCGATGACGCCATGGGCCAGTTGCACATCGCCAATCAGATCGATGGCGGCCGGCAACTGCTGATCGGCACCTTCGAGGCGGCCCGCGCCCAGAACGACAAGCTGAGCTCGTGGAATGCCGAGGGCCCGAACTGGGGCGCTCCCGATGGCTGCGACTATTCGCTGGTGTTCAACCAGATGCGCGAGCCGTGGAACGACGTGAACGTCCGCTACGCCATCAACTACGCCATCGATCGCGCCGCCATCAACGACATCGGCTACGAGGGCGGCCAGAAGCCGGTGACCTTCGCCTTCTCCAACTACATGGCCGGCACCTGGCTCGGCGAGGGCAGCCCGCTCAAGGCCGTGCTCGATAAGTACAACCTCGACAACCCCGACCCGGCCAAGGTCGAGGAGTACATGACCAAGTCGGGCTACTCCAAGGATGCCAATGGCCTGTGGGGCAAGGACGGCAAGCCGCTCACCGTGACGGTGCGCACGCCGGCCTTCATCCAGCCGACGCTGGCCCCCTTGACCCAGCAGTTGAAGAACGCCGGCTTCGATGCGGTGCAGGCTCCGGTGGACGATACCTGGCTGCCCGACATCCAGTCGGGCAACTTCGACACCATGATCTTCGTCCATTGCGGCTCGCTCTCCGAACCGCTGGAGACCCTGCAGCACTACCACTCGAAGTTCGCCCGGCCGCTCGGGGAGAACATCCCGAACGCCATCGCCGCCTCGCGTTACATGAACCCGGAATATGACAAGCTGATCGATGCCATGGACGCCGTTCCGGCCAGCACCGATCCCAACTCCGAGTACATGAAGAACGCCGTCGCGGCCCTCGACATCGCACTGCGCGACCTGCCGCAGATCGACATGCTCGAGGAATACCACGTGGTGACCTTCAACAACACCTACTGGACCGGCTGGCCGTCGGCGACCGACCCCTACGTTGCCCCGTACACCCCGTGGGAAGCGTTCAACGTGGTGATCCACAACCTGAAGCCGACCGGCGCGCAGTAAGCGCCGAGCCGTGATCACGCGGATGGCGGCAGATGCTGCCATCCGCAACCACTCTCCACCAGGACTTTGCCCGTGACACCAAGCGTTGCCCCACCCACCGGGTCATTCCGGCGAAGGCCGGAACCCATCCTGAGATGCGGACTGTCGCACGTGGCTGCGCAGGGCACCCTCTTGCCTTCTCCCACAAGGGGAGAAGGCACTCCCTTCATGGCCGGTGGCTTGGCCGCGCTCGAGGTCCCCCGATGAGCCGCGAACTCGTCCGCTACCTGCTCACCCGCTTCGGTCAGTTGCTGCTGATCGTCTTCGTCGCGGTCAGCATCAACTTCATCATTCCGCGGCTGCTCCCCGGTGACCCGGTGCAGACGGCGCTGGCCCGGCTGCAGGCCACCGGCGGCGCGCAGAACGTCGATATCCAGGCGGTTTCGGCTGCCTATCGCGCCAAGTACGGGCTCGATGCGCCGGTTATCGAGCAGTATTTCAACTACTGGCTCGACCTGTTTCGGCTCGATCTGGGCGTATCGTTCGCCAACTTCCCCGAAAAAGTCTCGACCATGATCGGCAATGCCCTGCCCTGGTCGGTGAGCCTCCTGGCAGTGGCGACGCTCATCGCCTTCGCCACCGGCTCGCTGCTCGGGGCGCGTCTCGCCTGGCCGACGGCCGGGCGCGGCATCAAGGCCTTCGTGCCGTTGATGATGATCCTGACTTCGATCCCGTTCTACCTGCTCGCCATCATCCTCATCTACTTCTTCGCCGTGGTGCTGAAGTGGTTCCCGCCGGCCGGCGGCGTCGATACCACCCGCATCATGCGGTTCGACTGGGCCACCACCGAGGATGTGCTGAAGCACGCGTTCCTGCCCTGCCTCGCCATCGTCCTGGGCAATATCGGCTTCTGGGCGCTGGGCATGCGCAGCCAGATGGTCTCGGTCTTGGGCGAGGACTACATCACCTTCGCCGAAGCCAAGGGGCTGCACCCGCGCCGCATCTTCGTCTGGTACGGCATGCGCAACGCGCTGCTGGCGCAGATCACCGCCCTCGCCCTGTCGCTCGGCTCGGTGGTTTCCGGCGCGGTGCTGGTCGAGGTGATCTTCAACTATCCGGGGCTCGGCTCCCTGCTCTACGTCGCCATCCGCGGCCAGGACTACTTCGTCATCCAGGGCGTGGTGCTGATGCTCATCGTCTCGCTCGCGGTGCTGCTGTTCCTCGTCGACCTGATCTACCCCCTGCTTGACCCGAGGATCCGGCGATGAGCTTTCTGACTTCCCTTCGCCGCAACTACGAGCAGGGCCGGATCAGCGGCGTGCTGCTGCTGGGGCTCGGCATCCTCCTCGCCATCGTGCTGTTCAGCGCCATCGGCCCGATGTTCGTCGATGCCGTCAACGCCCAGGTGGGCGCCGTCAGGCCGCGGAAGCCACCGGGGGCGGAGTATTTCCTCGGCACGGATTCGCAGGGTCGCGACATGTGGACCCTCCTGATCTACGCCACGCCCAACACGCTGAAGATGGGGCTGATCGCCGGCTTCATCGGCGTCGGCGTCGGCACCGCGCTCGGCCTGATCGCCGGCCATTTCGGCGGCATCGTCGATGCCGTGATCCGGGTGATCTCCGATGCGCTTTTGACCGTGCCGGCCATCGCCATCCTCGTCATCATCGCCGGCAATATCGACCGCATGAACACCGTGATCATGGCGCTGGTGGTGGCCTCGCTCGGCTGGATGTTCACCACCCGCACGGTGCGCGCCCAGGTGCTCACCATCCGCGAGAAATCCTATGTCGAAGTGGCGCGGGTGAACGGCGAGAGCCAGTGGGAGATCCTCTTCACCGAGATCATGCCCAACCTGATGCCCTATATCGTCGCCAGCTTCGTCGGCACCGTCTCGGGCTCGATCCTCGCGGTGATCGGCCTCGAGGCGCTCGGCCTCGGCGCGCTCGACGAGATGACGCTCGGCAACACCATCTACTGGAGCCAGCAATCCTCCGCCGTGCTGCGCGGCTACTGGTGGTGGTGGGGTCCGCCGATCGTGGTGATCGCCCTGATCTTCATCGGCCTGTTCCTGACTTCGGTCGGCTTCGACCGCTTTGCCAACCCCAAGCTGGCGAGGCGCTGATGTCTGCCCTGCAGGACGCCAAACCCATCCTCGTCGTCAAAGACCTCAACGTGCACTACGACACCGGCAAGGGCCCGGCCAAGGCGGTGAACGACGTGTCGTTCTCGCTCAAACCCGGCGAGCGGCTCGGGCTGATCGGCGAAAGCGGTTCGGGCAAGACCACCATGGCGACAGCGCTGATGCGCCTGACCCGCGCCCCCGGTCGCATTGCCGGCGGCTCGGTGGAGCTCGATGGCCGCGACATCCTCAAAATGAGCACCAAAGAGTTGCGCGAGACCCGGCTGCGCGACATCGCGCTGATCCCGCAGGGAGCGATGAGTTCGCTCAACCCGGTGATGCGGCTCGAGGAACAGATGATCGACGCCATCCTCGCCCACCGGCCGGGATTGAAGCGCGCCGAGCTCGATGCCCGGGTGCAGGAGCTGTTGAAGAATGTCGGCCTCGCCCCGGAAGTAGCGCGCCGCTATCCGCACGAACTCTCGGGCGGCATGAAGCAGCGCGCCGCCATGGCCATCGCCACCTCGCTCTCGCCCAAGGTGATCGTCGCGGACGAGCCGACCAGCGCCCTCGACGTGGTGGTGCAGCGCCAGGTGATGCAGACGCTGGGCCGCCTGCAGGATGGGCTTGGCGCCGCCGTGGTGCTGATCGGCCACGATATGGGGCTGATCGCCCAGTTCGCCGATACGGTCGGCGTCATGTATGCCGGCAAGCTCGTCGAAATCGGCCCGGTGCGCCAGATGATCGAGAGCCCGAAACACCCTTACACCCGGCTCCTCGTCGACAGCCTCCCCGGCATCGAGGTGAAGCGCGAGCTGACCGGCATCCCCGGCCTGCCGCCGCCGCTGGTCGACCTGCCGCCCGGCTGCAGCTTCAACCCGCGCTGCCCGCTCGCCTTCGAGCGCTGCCGGCGCGAGACGCCACTGCTGCAGCAGGTGGGGCCGGGCCAGAGCGCCGCCTGCCACCTCTATCCCGAGCACGCCGCCTTGCCGCCGCTGCCGCCGATGACACGTGCCCACCAGGAGCTCCGCCCGTGACCGCACTCATTGAAATGCGTGGCGTCACCAAGACCTATGGCGCCTTCACCGCGCTCAACGACGTCACCCTGTCGCTATCCGACACCAGCCCGTCGATGACTGCGGTCGCCGGCGAGAGCGGCAGCGGCAAGACCACCCTGGCGCGCATGATGCTGGGCTTCATCAACCCCTCGCATGGCCAGGTGCTCTACCAGGGCAAGGATGTGGCCAGGATGACCGGCGCCGAGCAGCGGCAGTTCCGCCGCGAGGTGCAGCCGGTGTTCCAGGATCCGTTCGACGTGTTCAACCCGTTCTACCGGATCGACCACGTGCTCGAGACCCCGGTGAAGCGCTACAAACTCGCCGACACTCAGCAGCAGGCGCGCGCCATGATCGAGGACGCGCTGAAGCGCGTCGGGTTGCGGCCGCAGGATACGCTCGGCCGCTTCCCGCACGAGCTGTCGGGTGGCCAGCGCCAGCGCATCATGGTGGCTCGCGCCGTGCTGCTCCGGCCCAAGCTGATCGTCGCCGACGAGCCGGTGTCGATGGTCGATGCGTCGCTGCGCGCCACCATCCTCGATGAGCTGAAGACGCTCAACCGCGAGCTCGGCATCTCGATCGTCTACATCACCCACGACCTGACCACCGCGTTCCAGATCTGCGACAACATCCTGATCCTCTATCGCGGCAACGTCTCGGAAGCCGGCGCGGTGGAGCGGGTGATCGGCGCGCCCAAGCACCCCTACTCGCAGCTGCTGGTCTCCTCCATTCCACTGCCGGACCTTTCCAAAGCCTGGGGCGGCGAGGAGATCCCGGTGTCGGAGGCATCGGCGGCGCGCGCCAACCCCGGCTGCAAGTTCGCGCCGCGCTGCCCGCATGTCATGGAGATGTGTTGGGACAACTTGCCACCCAAATACGTGCCCGACAGCCAGCGGCTCGCCACCTGCTTCCTCTACCGCGACGCCCCGGTCTCGGCGAGCGACGACGTCGCCTCGGCGTTTCGGCCGCCCGACAGAAAAACCGTTGCTGTCGCCCCCTAATTTTCATCCAACCCATTGCGACCATCCATGTCCATCAAGCTCACCGACCGGCATCGCGTCGGCTCCACCACTCTCGAACTGCCGCCCATGGGGTTCGGCGCCGCCCATCTCGGCGGCATGTACCACCGCGTTTCCGGCGAGACGGCGCATGCGACGCTGAAAGCCGCCTGGGACGGCGGCGTGCGCTATTTCGACAGCGCCCCGTTCTATGGCCGCGGACTCAGCGAGCACCGGGTCGGCGATTTCCTCATCGACCAGCCGCGCGACCAGTTCCTCCTGACCACCAAGGTCGGTCGCTATTTCCGTCGTCCGGCCGACCCCAAAAGCTTCGACCGCACGCCCTGGGGCGGCGGGCTGAACATGGAGATCGTCTGGGACTACTCCTATGATGGGGTGATGCGCTCCTACGAGCAGAGCCTCTTACGGCTCGGCCTCGACAGCGTCGATGCCCTGCTGATCCACGACCCCGAAGCCTCGCTCGCCAGCAACCCGGATGGCCCGCGCATGGAGGACATGGTGCGCAGCGGCATCAAGGCGCTGGAGGAGCTGAAGGCCTCGGGCCAGATCAAGGCCATCGGCATGGGGCTCAACGCTGCCCCGTCGCTGCTGACTTTCGCGCCGCAGGTGCCGCTCGATTTCTGTATCGTCGCCATGCCCTACACCCTGCTCGACCAGTCGGCGCTCGGCACCGGGCTGAAGCGCTGCCTCGACCACGACATCTCGGTGATCATCGGCGCCCCCTACGCCTCGGGCATCCTCGCCACCGGCCCCGGCCCCAACGCCCGCTACGGCTACGGCATCGCTTCCGAGGAGGTGCAGGACAAGGTCCGTCGCATCCAGGCGATCTGTGCCGCGCACGGTGTCTCGCTGCAAGCCGCGGCTTTGCAGTTCCCCCTCGCCCATCCGACGGTGGTCTCGGTGATCCCCGGCGGCGCCAGGCCCGAGGAAGTGACGAGCAATATCGGCTATCTGCAGGAGGTGATCCCGTCGGCGTTCTGGGCTGAGCTCAAGGCGGCGGGGCTGATCGACCGGGCTGCGCCGG
>JAEUMC010000408.1 GCA_016793415.1 Devosia sp.
GGCGGCCCGCGCCGGCGGCTTCGCGCTGCTGGCGCTGGCGCTGGCCGCGGTGCTGGTGCTTTCGATTACCGTCGGCGCCCGCCCGATTGCACTGGCTGACATCTGGAACGCCCTGACGGCGTTCGACGCGACGCAGACCAACTACAAGATCATCCTCGACCTGCGCCTGCCGCGCACTCTGGTGGGCCTCCTGGTCGGCGCGGCGCTCGGGCTTTCCGGCGCGATCCTGCAGGGCGCGACGCGCAACCCGCTCGCCGATCCCGGTATCCTCGGCATCAATGCCGGCGCAACCTTGTGCGTGGTGCTCGGCATCTCGGTGTTCGGCATCACCCAGCTTTCGAGCTATGTCTGGCTCGCCTTCCTCGGGGCAGGGGCGGCCATGCTGGTGGTGTACCTCGTCGCCTCGCTCGGCCGCGAGGGTGCGACGCCGGTGAAGCTGGCGCTGGCCGGCGCAGCCGTCACCGCGGCGCTCACCTCGGTCACCTCAGCCATCCTCATCACCAATGTCGAGACGCTCGACCAGATCCGCTTCTGGCAGGTCGGGGCGCTCACCGGCCGCACCACCGACATCCTGTTGCAGGTCGCCCCGTTCATTCTGGCCGGCACCGTGCTGGCGCTGCTGACTTCGCGCATTCTCGATGGTCTGGCGCTGGGCGACGATGTGGCCCGTGGTCTCGGGCTCAAGGTGCAGCGCGGCCGCGCCTTGGTCGGGCTTGCCGCGGTGATCCTTGCTGGAGCGGCCACCGCCGCGGCCGGGCCGATCGCCTTTGTCGGCCTCACCGTGCCGCATCTCGCCCGCGCCTTTACCGGCCCCAACTACCGCTGGATCCTGCCCTACTCGATGCTGCTGGCGCCGATCCTGCTGCTGGGCGCCGACATCATCGGCCGCATCATCGTGCCGCCGGGCGAACTGCAGGTCGGCATCGTCACCGCCGCGCTGGGCGCGCCGTTCTTCATCGCGCTGGTGCGGCGCAGGAAGCTGGCCGAGCTATGAGCGCCACCCAGAGCTTTGCCCCGGTCGGCGCCGTCGTCGCCGTGCGCAAGCGCCTGCAGCGGCGCTACGGCCTCGTGGTGCTTGGCCTCGCCGTGCTGTCGCTGGCCGTCGCCAGCCTCGCGATGTCGATCGGCGACTATCCGCTGCCGCTCGGTGACGTCATCACCTCGCTGCTCTCGCCCTTCACCGGCAACGCCGATGCGGCGAACGATTTCATCGTGCTCGGCGTACGGCTGCCGCGGGTCATGGCCGGGTTGCTGTCCGGCGCCGCTTTCGGCCTCTCGGGCATCATCTTCCAGACCATCCTCCGCAACCCTCTGGCGAGCCCGGATATCGTCGGCATCACCACCGGCGCCAGTGCGGCGGCGGTGCTGGCGATCATCATCTTCAAGTGGTCGGGGCTCGGCGTCTCGTTCATGGCCTGTGGCGGCGCGGTGCTGACGGCGCTGCTGATCTACGGCCTCGCCTGGCGCAACGGCGTCACCCCTTATCGGCTGGTACTCATCGGCATCGGCATGGCGGCGCTGGCGGGGGCGGTGGTTTCCTACCTCTTCACCCGCGCCCGCATCATGGAGGTGCAGGAGGCGCTGAGCTGGCTGACCGGCAGCCTCAATGGCGCAACCTTCGAGAACCTCACCCCGCTGGCCATTGCGCTGCTGGTGCTGGTGCCGCTCGCCGCACTGCTGTCCCGTTCGCTGCGGACCCTGCAGATGGGCGACGACGCCGCCACCGCGCTCGGTACCCGGGTCGAGTTCTCACGTCTCGGGCTGATCCTCGTGGCGGTGCTGCTCGCCGCCTTTGCTACCGCCGCCGTCGGGCCTGTCTCGTTCGTCGCCTTCATCGCCGGCCCGATCGCTCGGCGGCTGCTCGGCCCTTCGAGCAACGCGCTGCTGCCGGCCGCGCTGGTCGGCGGGCTCGTCACCAACGCTGCCGATTTCGTCGCCCAGCACATGCTCGGCCGCAACCAGTTGCCGGTTGGCGTCGTCACCGGGGCGCTCGGTGCAATATTCCTCATCTACCTGCTCGCTGCCGCCCATCGTTCGGGCCGCGGCGGCTGATCGGAGGCTTCGATGTCCGTGCACCACCAGCTCTCGGCTGCCGACCTGACCCTCGGCTATGGCGATCGCACCATTGTCGACAAACTGAGCCTCGCGATCCCACCCGGAAAATTCACCGTCATCGTCGGCGCCAATGCGTGCGGTAAGTCGACCTTGCTGCGTGGCCTGGCGCGGCTGCTGCCCCCGAGCGCCGGCACGGTCTATCTCGATGGTCGGGCCATCCACCAGATGCCGACCCGCGAAGTCGCGACGCTGCTTGGCGTGCTGCCGCAGACCCCGGTGGCGCCGGACGGCATCACCGTGGCCGACCTTGTCGGTCGCGGCCGCTATCCGCACCAGGGCTGGTTCCGCCAATGGGTGGCCGCCGACGATGCCGCGGTCGCCGCTGCGCTGCAGGCCACCGATACGCTCGATCTCGCCGGCCGGGCGGTCGACGAACTCTCTGGCGGCCAGCGCCAGCGCGTCTGGATCGCCATGGCGCTGGCGCAGGAAACCGAACTGCTGCTGCTCGACGAGCCGACCACCTTCCTCGACATCAACCACCAGGTCGAAGTGCTGGATCTGCTGACCGACCTGGTGCAGCAGCGCGGCCGCACCGTGGTCGCGGTGCTGCACGACCTCAACCTCGCCTGCCGCTATGCCGACCATATCGTCGCCATGCGCGAGGGCAAGGTCGCCGCGTCAGGCGCTCCAGCCGAGGTGGTGACGGCGGAACTGGTGAAGTCGGTGTTCGGCATGGATGCCGAGGTGTGTGACGACCCGGTATCGCATTCGCCGATGATCGTGCCGGTGGGGCGGCACCGGGTGAAGCCGCGCCTGAAGGCGGCGGCGGAGTAGGGGAGGGGGCAGAGCGTGGGGCTCCACCCCATCCTTAGTCCCTCCCCATCATGGGGAGGGAGACGACTGACGGTTCAGCGGGCTCGATCGGCCTCCCTCCCCTTGTGGGGAGGGAATGAGGGTGGGGGTGGCCACACGCGCCAGCGTTCGCTACCCCCGCAAAAACTCCACCACGACAGGTGCAATCGCCTCCGGTGCTGGCCCATGTCCTTGCCCCGCCAGCGTCCTGCGACCAGCCCCGAGCACCTTGGCCACCGTGTTTGCCCCGCCGGCCATGAACGGGAAGCTCGCGTTGCCATCCACCACCAGCACCGGCTGGGTCACCTTGTTCCAGCGCTGCGTCTCGGCCAGTCCGCCTTCCACCGCTTCCCTGCCCATGCAGAGCGCGTCGTACTCGATGGTGTGTCCCACCGGCTCGAGCATCGGCCAGAACGGGCTCTTCTTCATCGCTTCCACCTGGTCGGGCGGCATGTGGATCGAGGCAGTGAAGAAGTAGGTCAGCGCCCCGGCCTTGTCGCCGCGCTCGCGGAACCCGGCGAGCTGTTCGAAATAGTCCCTGGGCGGCGGCGTCCAGCTGTCATCGACCACGTAGGGCGGCTCGTAGAGCACGAGCTTGTCCACCGGCAATCCGGATTGCGCCGCCTCGAGCGCCAGCGCGCAGCCGGACGATGCGCCATAGAGCGAGGCCCGCCCTCCGGCGACCTCGATCAGCGCGGCGATATCCTCGACCTCGCGGGCCACCGCATAGGGCAGGGTGTCGCCACTCTCGCCCCGACCCCGGCGATCGTAGTTGATCACGCTGAAGCCGGCCTCCGACAGCAGTCGCGCCAGTTCCGGCGTCTGCTGGTCGATGCCGCGATACTGTGTGGCGCCGGCAATGAGGATGACGGCCGGACCATTGCCGGTTTTGTCGTAGCCGATGGCGGTCCCGTCCCTTGAAACGGTGCTGCTCACGTCGATTCTCCTGAGGTTACCTAGTCCTGCCGCTCGTCGTGCCGGGCGAGAAACTCGCGCACGGCGTCCCAGAACAGAGGCTTGTTGACGGCCTCGTGGCCGACATTGGCGATGATCGAAAGCTCGCCGGCGCCGAGGTGCCGGTAGAGCCGGTCGGCCTCGTCGATACCGCCCAACTGGTCACGATCTCCCATGATCACCAGAGACGGTGCCGAGATCGATGCAAGCTGCCGCTCGCTGTAGGTGGGCACGGTCAGCCAGAGCCTGGAAATCTGCTTGAGGAAGTCGCGCCAGTATTCCGGCCCGTAGTGATGGGAGTGCGCCAGCTTTATCTGCTCGAAGTAGGGGCCGAACTCCTTGGCCAGCCGATCCAGATCGACTTCGCCCGGAACTGAGAATCCCCAGGAGCGAAGCCCTTCCAGCATTGCTGGCGTCAGCCGGCTTACCGTGCCGCCCATGACCAGGGCCCCCGCCTTGCCAGGGTGCCGCAGCCCAAACTCCAGCGCCGTCTGTCCGCCGTCGCTGTAACCGATGATCAGCGGCCGCTTCAGCCCGAGCGCCGCGACGAAGCCGGCGACATCGTCGGCAAACTGCGCGTAGCTCATCTGCTGCAAGGGGTTGCTGGTTCTGCCGTGCCCCCGGGTGTCGAGCGCAAAGACGCGGTAGCGGTCGGCCAGCCGCGGCATCGCCTCGCCCCAGGAGGCGGCGGTCGCCGTTCCCCCGTGCAGGAGGAGCAGCGGCTGCCCGCGGCCTTCCTCGAGGTAGTGCACCTCGAGGTCGCCGATCATCACGCTGTGCGACTTGGCGCTCATTGCTCGTCGAGCCACTTTCCCATCAGGTCGATCAGGTAGTTGGTGCCGGCCTCGCGATCGGCCATCTTGTCGAGCCCGTCGAGGAAGGCGCCGTCTTCCTTTACCACCATCCGCGTGCCGGCCCCGTCGGGGAAGAGCTCGATGGTGGCCAGCGACACCGAGATGCGGTCGCCGTTCTTGAGCATCTCGTAGGTGTAGATGATGCGGTTATCAGGCACGATGTCGCGATAGGTGACGTCGAACACATAGGTGTCGCCGCCCATTTCGGCCTCGTTGAACTCACGGCCGCCGACGCGGAAATCCATCACGTCCTTGGGCTTGTCCGGGCTCGGCGAGCCGAACCACTGGCGCTTGAACTCCGGGTTGGACCAGGCCGAGTACACCTTGCTTGGGGCGTGCTTGTACTTGCGTTCGACGGTGAAGCTGCCATGGGCAATGGAACGTTCGGTCATTTGAGTTTCCTCTTTCTAGGCTTGGTTGAGAACGTTGAATTCGAGATGGGTGACGCCGGGCGAAGCCGCGACCACCCGGGTACGGGCGAGCTCGATCTGAGCGTCGCCAAGCTTGTCGAACAGGCGGGTGCCGCCGCCGAGCAGCACGCTGACCACCTGGACACGGATCACGTCGGCGAGCCCGGCACGCAGCACCTGCTGGGCCGCCGAAGCGCCCATCAGCACGACATCCTTGTCTCCTGCCGCTTCGCGAGCCTGGCGCACGGCGCTCTCCACTCCGTCGGTGACGAAGCGGAAGCTCGCGCTCTTCATTTGCTGTTCGGGCCTGGGGTTGTGGGTGAGCACGAACGTGGGCACCGGGTAGGGCGTATCGTTCCAGTGCTGCAACCCCACATCATAGGTGCGCCGCCCGACGATCGCCGCGCCGACCGTCTTGAAGGCAAGGTCGATCTCGGCCGCGTCCGCCGCCTCGGTGCTGCTGAAGCTGCCGTCGCCGGCCCTGGTGCCGCTGCCGGCGAACATCCACTCGTGCAGCCGCTCGCCGCCGACCCCCATGCCGTCGCGGCTGGAGACGTTCGGGCCGGCCACATAACCATCGAGCGACATCGAGAAGTTCAGCACCACCTTTGCCATTCGGTCCTCCTGTCCAGCGGGCAAGCCGCACCCGTTACCGGAAACGCTGTTTCCGGCCGTCCGTTTCTGCTCTGTCGTCCGTGACGCGTTGGGGCGTTACTTCGCCGGTTTGTCCGGGCCGCTGGGCAGTGCGTCGAGGAACGCGCCCAGCCGATCCAGCCGGTGTTCCCAGCCGATGCGTCGATCGTTGATCCACTTCTCGGCCATGCTCAGCGCTCCTGTGTCGATGGTGCAGGTCCGCACCCGTCCCACCTTCTGCGTCGTCACCAGCCCGCTCTGTTCCAGCACCTGGAGGTGCTGCACGATGGCGGGCAGGCTCATCTTGAACGGCTCGGCCAGCTCGCTGACCGATGCGGATCCCCGGCTCAGTCGTTCGATCATCCGCCGCCTGGTGGGGTCGGCCAATGCCTGGAACATGAGGTCGAGGGGTTCTGTCTCTTGGTTAAGCATGATCTTAAGTATCGTGGGCGCGGCCTCCTGTCAATACATAAGTGATTGCTTAAGTGAATTTCAGCTGGAGACCAGGCTGACGGCGGAAACCGTCCAGTCGCCCCGCGGTTGCCGGTCGAGGCGGCGCACCGTGATCTGTTTGGGCGGCCCGCCCAACTGGCCGAAATAGGTGGCGAAGGCAGTATCGGCCGCATCGCGGCCGGTGGCGATCCGCACCACGCCATCGACCGGGCAAAGCCGGGTGGCATCGAACAGGTACCAGCGCCCGCCCAGATAGGCTTCGAACAGCGCATGGAAATCCTGCGGCGCCAGGTCGAGCGCATAGGCGGAGACGAAGCGGGCCGGGATGCCCAGCGCCCGCGCGAAGGTGATGCCCAGGTGCGCGAAGTCGCGGCACACTCCGGCGCGCAGAGTGAAGGTGTCGTAAGCCGAGGTGCTGACGTCGCTGGAGCCCTCGAGATAGTCGACATTCTCGAAGATCCAGTTGCAGATCGCCGTCACCTTCTCGTGCCCACCGACAATGTCGGCGAAGCGCCGCCAGGCAAAGCGCCCCAGCTTGTCGGACTGGCAATAGCGGCTGGGCGACAGGTGGGTGATCACGTCGAAAGGCAACGCGGCGATCGGCACCTCGGCGACCTCGGCAGGGTCGGCGATCAGGGGCCGCGTTTCTACCTCGGCACGGTAGCTGATCTGGTGCTGCCCGGGGCTCAGCTGCAGCCGGCGGTAGCGGTTGCCGGTCTCCGGCACCACGTGCGAGTCGCTGGCGCCGCCCGTCGAGACGCTGAACTGTTCGTCCAGCACCTCCTGACGCTCACCGTGTTGCGGCTCGATGTTGAGGATCAGCGTGGTGTCCTCGACCACGTCGTACTGGATGTCGCAGCTCACTGAGAAACGCATCATTGCTCCTGCCGTCTGAGAGCAATTCGGCCAGGCAGGGCAAGGTTGCATCCGCCGGGGTTCTACGACGATGGTCGAAGATGCGGCCATCGGCCATTGCCTCAGGGCCAGGAGTGGGTACTGCTGCGCCCCGACAATCTTGATTGGGGAGCAAGCGATGGTCGGCAGCGTCAGGTGGGGAATTTTGGCGACCGGCTGGATCGCCGAGCAGTTCGTCAAGGATCTGAACCTGCATGGCCACCAGGTGACCGCGGTTGGCTCGCGCAGCCAGTCGAGCGCCGACAGATTTGCCGCCCAGTTCGGCATCCCCGCGGCGCACGGCAGCTACGAAGCGCTCTGTGCCGATCCCAATGTCGATGCGATCTACGTGGCGACACCGCACCCGATGCACGCCAGGAATGCCAAACTGGCGCTCAGCCACGGCAAGCACGTGCTGATCGAGAAGGCCTTCACCGTCAACGCTCGTGAGGCGCAAGAAATCGTCGATCTCGGCGCCAGGAACGGGCTCGTCGTACTCGAAGCGATGTGGACCCGCTTCCTGCCGCATATGCTGCGCATCCGCGAGATCGTCCGCTCCGGTCTGCTCGGCGAAATTCGTTCGGTGGTGGCCGACCATACGCAGGATCTGCCTGACGATCCCGCGCACCGGCTCAACGCGCTGGAGCTTGGCGGTGGGGCGCTGCTCGACCTCGGCATCTACCCGATTTCCTTTACCTTCGATGTGCTGGGCGCGCCAAAAACCATCGCGGCGACGGCCCGGCTCAAACAGACCGGGGCCGATGGTACCGTCGCCACCATGTTCACCTACGCTTCCGGGGCCATCGCGCTGACGTTGTCGGGCAGCGATACCGCCGGGCGGAACATCGCCACCATCCACGGCACCGAGGGCCGCATCGAGATCGACAAGGTCTGGTACACGCCAACCAGCTTCCGCCGCTATGACGCGAGCAACAGCGTGGTCGAGGAGTATGTCTCGAACGTCGAGGGCCGCGGCATGCAGTATCAGGCCGCCGAACTCGAGCGCCTGGTCGCCGAAGGCAAGACCGCCGGCACCATCCTGTCGCCCACCGAGAGCGTCGCCATCATGGCGTGCCTAGACACCATCCGGCAGCAGATCGGGCTCAAGTACCCGACCGAGTGATCCGCCTACACCTGTTCGATCTCACCTTCGGAGGAAACTGATGAAGTATCGCTATCTCGGCCGCAGCGGCCTGTTGGTTTCACGCCTCTGCCTGGGCACCATGACGTTCGGCAATGCGCAGTGGGGCTGCGACCAGGAAACCTCGAGCGCCATCGTCAAACGCTTCGTCGAAGGCGGCGGCAACTTCATCGATACCGCCAACGGCTATTCCGGCGGCGCCTCCGAGACCATGCTTGGCGTGGCGCTGAAAGACCATAGCCGCGACCAGTTGGTGATCGCCACCAAGTGCTGGTTCCCGACCGATCCGGCGGCGACCTCGCGCGGGCTGAGCCGCAAGCACATCGTCGAGGCCTGCGAAAAGAGCCTCAAGCGGCTCGATACCGACTATGTCGACCTCTACCAGTTCCATGGCCCCGATCCGTACACCCCGATCGAGGAGAGCCTCCGCGCCGCCGACGACCTCATCCGGGCCGGCAAGGTGCGTTATCTCGGTTGCTCGAATTTCTATGGCTGGCAGATCGCCAAGACCAATGGCGTCGCCGCGCTCAAGGGCTACGAGCCGCTGGTTTCGGCGCAGCATCTCTATAACCTGGTCCGCCGCGACATCGAGCGAGAGATCCTGCCCGCCTGCGCCGACCAGGGCCTCGGCATGATCTGCTGGAGCCCGCTCGCCGCCGGCATGCTGACCGGCAAGTACCGTGGCGAGGACAAGCCGGATGAGAAATCCCGCATCGGCCAGCAGGCGGCGATCACCCTGCCGCGCTACTGGTTCGAGGATTCGCTCAAGATGATCGACAAGGTCGTCGAAGTGGCCGGCCGCCTCGGCCGCACGCCGAGTCAGGTGGCGCTCAGCTGGCTGCTTGGGGATACGAGGGTCACCGCCGCCATCATCGGTGCCCGGCGCGTCGACCAGGTCGCGGAAAACCTCGACGCCGGCGATTTCGACCTGCCTTCGGAGGTGCGCCAGGAACTCACCGACGCCATGCCGCTCAAGCTCGGCTACCCCTACGAGTGGATGAACACCAACCTGCCGGGCACCTTCGGCAAGGCCGAGCTCGAGCCGACGCACACGCAGCGGCTGCCGTAAGCGAACCTCCGGCCTCTCGGCGATCCTCCCCCGCGGGGCGGGGGAGGGGGACCAGCGAAGCTGGTGGAGGGGGCGCCCCGTCTCTCAGTCAAGGGCGACGGTTTCGAGCCCAATGGCTAGTTCCAGTCCGGCTCCCCGGCAAAGCGGTGCCCGCTGATCCAGTCCTGGTCCAGCTCTACCCCGAGCCCCGGCGCCATCGAGACCTGCATCTTCCCATCCCGCACCACCAGCGGATTGGGCGACGCCCACGCCAGACTATCCGCCCTGCGCGTGCACTCGATGCGCGGGCAATTGAACACCGAGGCGGCCAGTTGCTGGCTCGCGGCGTTCATCAGCAGCCCGCTGACATTGTGCAGCGTGATCG
>JAEUMC010000428.1 GCA_016793415.1 Devosia sp.
GATGAGGTTGCCATGGCCGTCGAGTTCACCGATATCGCCGGTGCGGAACCAGCCATCGGCGAAGGCCGCTTCGTCGAGGTCGGGGCGCTGCCAATAACCCAGCATCATCGAGGGGCTCTGCACCAGCACTTCACCCCGCCCCCCGGCGCCGGCAGCAATGGCGACACTGCCGCCCCAGAGGCGGCCGACATACCCGTCGCGCGCCTCGGCTTCATCGAGGCTGCCGCCGCCGATCCAGTTGGCGGTCTCGGTCATGCCGAACATGTTGAACACGCGGCGGGTGCCGCACCATTCGGCGATGGCGCGCCAATGCTCGATCGAGAGCGGCGCCGAGCCGACATGCACCCGCTCGAGCACCGGCTGGGGCCGACCGGAAACGCGCAACGCGAGCTTCCAGAACGACGGTACCGAGCTCATGAAGCTGATGCGGTGCGCGTCCAGGTAATCGGCGAGGCCCATCAGTTCGTTGAGAGCGGGACTCGGCCACAAATGTACGCGACCGCCAGCCAGCAGTGGCGTCAGCACATTGCCGATAAGACCGTGGCCGAAGAATACCGGCAGCACGCAGAGCGTTTCTCGCAGCACTTGCGGGCCGATCTCGGCGATGTTCAGCGAGGCGCGCGCGAACAGGCTCCGCACCGAGTGCACGATGCCCTTGGGGCGCCCGGTGGTACCGGAGGTCATCAGGATGAGCGAGGGATCATCGAGGCGGAGCGGCGAGGGTTCCGTCGTTCCTGCCATCACCTGGTTCGCCCGCTGTGGCCCGATCCACAGCGACGCGCCGGTGGTCTGCACGACGTTCTCGCATTCGTCCGGGCGAAGGCCCGGATTGACCGCTACCGCTATCAGGCCGATTTCCCAGCAGGCAAAGATGGCGACCAGGTAACCGAGCGGATCGGTTTCGGCCACCACCGCCCGAGCGCCTGGCACGACGCCAAAGCGCGAGAGTTCGGCGGCCCTGTCTTTCACCCGCTCCCGGATACCCTCTGCATCAAGCGTCGTCCCGGCGCGGACATCGACCAGCGCGGCACCAGCCGGAAGCATGCCGGTGAACGAGAGGTTTCTCGTCATGCGGCGCCTCGCGGCACGATGCGCTGCAAGCCACGGAAGGTATGGCGGCGAACCTTGGAGAGGAAAGCTGTCGGGGCGGCCAGCACTGCGTCACCATCGACAAGGCGGGAAGCGAGGCTGCTGGCGCTGCCCCCAGCGATGCGACCGGCGGCTGAGCTGGCAGCGGTAACGCCGAACAGTTCGGCGATCAGCTCGAGGCAGAGGCGCGACTCGAGCGCGAGTCCGAGCCGGCGCGCCATCTCTGGCAGCAGCGCGAGTTCATCGGACGGAAGGCGTCGGAATGCCTGCAGCACATCGACCAGCAGGCGGAGCTGGTGAAACTTGTGCCCCAGCGAAGCATGCACCACTGCGACGAAGAACTGCGGCAGGCCCGCGCCGGCATCGCCCCGGCCGCTGGTCATGAACTCGGCATAGCCGAAGCTGATGCGACGGCGGAGGCCCTGATAGTGCACCAGGTTGCCATGCACCTCGATGAGCAGGGCATCCATATCGGGCTGGATCCACTTTTCTTCCTGGTTCTGCTCGGTGTGATCGAGCAGCGGCTTGCGGAACAGCTGATAGCCCAGGCTGGTCAGCAGCTCGCCGATCGGCGCGCGGGCGGACGGCGAAACCATGATGTCGATGTCGGTAAACGGACGATCCGACGGCGCCGGATAGATCTGGCGGGCGAACACGGGGCCCTTGACGATCACCGCCTCGAGCTGCCGATCGGCAATGGTACGGTCGACTTTGGCCGCGATGCCGCGCAGATGCATCGACAGGCCGACGAGCAAGGTCAGCTCGCTTTGCGCTGCCTTGAGTTCGGCGGTGCTGTGCTGGGCTGCAAGTTTTCGGGTCACCACCGGCAGCACGTTGTGATCGCGCGCCAGTCTCAGCAGTGGCTCGACGGTGTCCACGCGCACCACTGGGGCCGGCGCCTCGGGGTCGGCCAGGCTGCACAGCAGCTTGTCGAGCGCGCTGGGAGTCATGCCACGATCTTCTCGATATTGAGCGCCGCCAGCATCACCGGCGCCAGATCGATGGGGTTGGATCCCGCGGACAGCCGATAGACCGGCAGTGCCCGGACCAGGTCGCCCAACCGCTTGAACAGCTCGCGTTCACCCTCGGGCACACCGATCCGGGTGGAGCGAACGTTGTCGGCGGCAGCAAGGGCCAGTACCTCGGCCTTGCTGGCCGGCTCGCACCAACTCGCCGCGGCGCCGCTGCGCTCGAGCACGAAGATCGCGGCGATCTCACGGGCGGCGATACTCTCGACGCTGACCGTGGTGCGCAGCGCCGCCAGTGTCACCGGACGTTCGTCCTCGGTGCTCCAATCGCCGCTCAGCAATGGCTGCACCCAGGGCAGCATCTCGGCGGTTCGCCGATGCACCTTGAGGTTGCGCGGCATGCCCCAGGCGGTCGGGCGATCGCCGCTGACATTGCACGCCATTGCGTCATCCGAGCAGAGGCCGAGCCCGCCC
>JAEUMC010000438.1 GCA_016793415.1 Devosia sp.
GACGCCACCGCCAGCGCCAGCATGCCGAAGCCGAAGAAATCGAACTTGCGGATCTTGATCGGCGTCTGCGGCATCAGCGCCGCCAGCATGAAGAAGGCGATGATGCCGACCGGCAGGTTGACCAGGAACACCGCGCGCCAGTTGAACGTCTCGGTCAGCCAGCCGCCCAGCGTCGGCCCGATGATCGGCCCGAACATGATGCCGGCGCCGAAGATCGCCATCGCCTGCCCGAGCTGTTCGCGCGGGTTGATGTCCATCATCGTTGCCTGCGCCAGCGGCACCAGCATGGCGCCGCAGATGCCCTGGATGACGCGGAACGCCACCATCTGCGCGAGGTTCGTGGCGATGCCGCAGAGCAGCGATGCCGCGGTGAACCCGACCACCGCCGCGAGCAACAGGTTGCGCCGGCCAAAGCGGTCGGAGAACCAGCCGGTCAGCGGCGTCGCGATCGCCGCGGCGACGATATAGGAGGTCAGCACCCAGTTGATCTCGTCCTGCGACGCGCCGAGGCTGGCGCGCATATGGGGCAGGGCGACATTGGCGATGGTGGTGTCGAGCACCTGCATGATCACCGCCACCATGATGGCGGCGGTGAGCAGGCCCTTGTTCCTGACGACGACCGTGGGGGCCGAAACAGCGGCAGCGGCGGCCATGTTAGAGCGCCTTCGGGCTTTCGGCAGCCTGGGCCCCTTCGGGCTTGGTGTCGACGTTGACGGTGGCGCTCATGCCGGCGCGGAGCAGGTCGGTGCCGGTGTCGCAGGCGATGTTGACCGGCACGCGCTGCGTCACCTTCACCCAGTTGCCGGTGGCGTTCTGCGCCGGGATCAGGGCGAACTCCGCCCCAGTCGCCGCGCCGATCGAAGCGACCTGGCATTCGATCGCCAACCCCGGATAGGCGTCGACCTTCACTTCGGCCGGCATGCCGACGGCGAGCGTGGTGAGCTGGGTTTCCTTGAAGTTGGCTTCGACCCAGGTGTCGCCGGTTTCGACCAGCGTCGCGATGGTCGAGCCGGTATTGATGAACTGCCCGACATTGAGGCTCGCCACCTGGCTGACGATGCCATCGGCCGGAGCCAGCACGGTGCTCTTGTCGAGGTTGCGCTGGGCATTGTCGCGCGCCGCCAGGGCCGCGCGCACCGCCGGATGATCGTCGGTCTTGATGCTGGGGTCGCCACCGAGCGCCGCCGTGGCATTGGCCACATCCTGCTGCTCGAGCGCTACGTTGCTCTGCGCCTGCTGCAGGGCCAGCCGCGAGTCATCGAGCGCCGACTCTGCCGAAATGCCCTGCTTCTGCAGGTTCGACGCGCGGTCCCACTCCTTCTGCCGGATCTCGAGCGTCGCGTTGGCAGCGTCGAGCTTGGCGCTGGCGATGGAATAGCCGACGCGCAGCTGCTCGACATTTACCCGTGCCGTGGCAAGCGCCGCGTCGGCCTGGCTGAGCGCGATGCGGTAGGGCTCGGGATCGATGGCGAACAGCGTGTCGCCGGCCTTCACCGACTGGTTGTCCTTGACAGCCACCGAGACGATACGGCCGGCAACGTCCGAAGAGATCGAGACCTTGGGCTGCTGCACATAGGCGTTGTCGGTTTCGACGTAGCGCCCGCCGGTCAGCCAGAAATAGCCGCCGCCCGCCGCCAGCAGCACCGGCACTGCCAGCATGATGGCGAGCCGCCGGCCGGAGCGCTTCTTCTTGGCCGGCGCCTCGGGCGCCGCCGGAGCCGCAGCCTCGGGCTTGGCGGCTTCGACGGCTGCTGCGGTGACGGGCTTGGCTTCGCCGGGGGCAGGGGGCGTGACGCGGGCGTTCATAATCAGACTTCCTCGAGATCGGCCGTCTGGCCGGTAAGATTGTCGCGCATCCGGGAGAGCGCGGTGATTACGGTTTGCCGTTCCTCGGGGGTGATGCCCTCGAGCGCGGCTTCATACATGGCGAGCCCGACTTTGCGGGCCGTGGTGAAAATCTCTTCGCCCTCGGCAGTCAGCCGGGCGAGTTTGGCGCGGCTGTCGGTCGGGTCGGGGTAGCGGTCGATCAGGCCGCGCTTCTCCAGTCGGTCGAGCACCCCGGAGATCGTCATCGGGTCGGTGTCGGCTGCAGTTGCCAGCGCCACCTGGGTAATTCCGTCATTCAGCGCGATCTGCGCCAGCACGCGCCACTGCGGCAGCGTGATGCCGTGCACCTTCGCTTCTTCCTCGAAGCGGCGCTTCATCAGCCGGGCGACTTCATGGATCAGGTAGCCCATCGGGGCCTGGTGTTTGTAGCTCAGGTTCGATTTCATAAGTGCACATATAATAAGTGCACATACGACGTCAACGCGCGGAACTATTAGAAACCAAGCTAAATCTGCATGGCTGGCATTTTTGCCCCGCATGCCCTATTTGCGGACCATGACCCACGACCTCGCAACCGCACGCCGCTTCAGCGTTGCCCCGATGATGGACTGGACGGATCGGCACTGCCGCTATCTGCACCGGCTCCTCACGTCGCACGCGTTGCTGTTCACCGAGATGGTGACCAGCGCGGCGGTGGTGCATGGGCCGCGCGAGCGGCTGCTGGGGTTCGACCAGGTCGAGCAGCCGGTGGCGCTGCAGCTTGGCGGTTCCGATCCCAAGGAACTGGCCGAGGCGACCCGCATCGCCACCGAGTTCGGCTATCGCGAAATCAACCTCAATGTCGGCTGTCCGTCCGACCGGGTGCAGTCGGGCCGCTTCGGTGCCTGCCTGATGGCCGAGCCGGAGCTGGTCGCCGAGTGCGTCCGCGCCATGCGCGGTGCCACCGATGTGCCGGTAACGGTGAAGTGCCGGATCGGCATCGATGACCAGGACACCGAGGAGAGCCTCGATCGCTTTGCCGACGCCATGGTCGCGGCCGGCGTCGCGGCGCTCTACGTGCATGCCCGCAAGGCCTGGCTCAAGGGTTTGAGCCCCAAGGAAAACCGCGAGATCCCGCCGCTGGACTACCCGCGTGTCTACCGCCTCGCCGAGCGGCTCAGGCCGCTGCCGGTGATGATCAATGGCGGCATCAAGACCATCAGGGACGCCGAGGCGCACATGGCGCACATGTCCGGCGTCATGCTCGGCCGCGTCGCCTACCACGAGCCGATGCTGCTGACGCTGGTCGACGAGCGCTTCTTCGGCGCGCCGAAGCAGTCGGTCGAGCTGCGTGACGTGATGCTTGCCATGGCCGACTACGCCGAGCGCGAAATCGGCAAGGGCGCCCGCCTCAACAACATCACCCGCCATATGCTGGGGCTGGCCAACGCCCGCGCCGGCGCCCGCACCTTCCGCCAGATCCTCAGTGTCGACGCGGCGCGCAAAGGGGCAGGGCCGGAGGTGATTATGCGGGCCTTTGACGCGCTCGAGCCGGAGCTGCAACTGGCGGTTTAGGGCGCTTCATCCCTGACAGTGCCTGCCGCTCCACCCCCTCCCATCCTCCCCCATCAACGGGGAGGTGCCGCGCAGTGTTTGCGGCACAATCGAGCTCATCAACCGGCCCACCTCCCCCTTGATGGGGGAGGCAGGCGCAGCTTGGCAGCTTGCTGCCTAGCGGAGCTCGGAGGGGGTGGGGCTACGCACTCCAGCCCCCTATTTGTGGTCCTTCCAGAAATCCGCCTGCAACTGCGCTGCTTCCTCGGCCAGCAGCGGGCCGACGACCTCGGTTGGCCGCTGCCCGGCCTCGAATACGATGTGGCAGGGCAGGTCGAGTGTCGGGTTTTCCTCGTGCGCGCCGGTTTGCGCCTTCAGGTCCCGTTCGGTCTGGCCGAACACCACGCGGCCGATGCCGGCCCAGTAGATGGCGCCCGAGCACATCGCGCAGGGCTCGGCCGAGGTGTAGAGCGTGCAGTCCTTCAGCTCTTCGAGGCTGAGGTTTTTGGCCGCCCACGAGGCCAGCAGCTTTTCCGCATGCGCGGTACGGTCACCGCCCTCCGAGCTGTAGCCGTTGCCCTGCTCGCGCAGCACTTTGCCGGTCTTGTCCGCGAGCAGCGCGCCGAACGGATGGTCGCCGCCCTCACGCGAGCGCTTGGCGACCGCGAAGGATTGGCGCAGCAGGGTTTCGTCATGGGGGCGTTGTGGCATCGAGGTCTCCGTCAATCTCCGGAGACTATGCCCGAGCCCGGGTCAGTCGACCAGTTCGAGCGCGTTGCCGCTCACCGCATAGCGGGTAAGGGTGCCGAGGAAGGTCATGCCGAGCAGGCTCTGCTCCAGTGCGCCCTGTTCGGCGATGAAGGCGCGCACGTTGTTGCGCACGATCCCGCCGACCTCGACCTGGTCGAGAGTCACCGCAGCGGCCTTGCCGGTGCCGTTGGCGGTGGAAACCGAGATGTCGTAGCGCAGCGTCTCGGTGGCGTAGCCGGCCTTCTGCGCATCGTCATGCGTCAGCACCACCGCGCTGGCGCCGGTATCGAAGATGGTGCGCACGTCGGCGCCGTTGATTGTGGCATTGATCTGGAAATGCCCGTCGCGTCCACCGCGGAAGGTGGCGCTGCCGCGTTCGCCGTCGACCACGGCGATCCCCGGCATCAATTCGCCGAACACCCGCGACGCCACCAGCGTCAGGTCGTCGCGATAGGTGTAGCCGACCAGCACGACGCCGAAGATGCCGGCCCACAGGATCAGGTTGCCGAACAGCTCGGAGAATTTGTAGCGCCGCGAGAACAGCCCGCCGGCCACGAAGATCAGGATTGCGACCAGCGGTAGCAACTGGCCGAGCTGATCCTGCGTGAGGCCGACCATCGACCCGGCGTCGGCACTGACCAGCAGGGCCAGTCCGATGGCGATGACGAGGGCGAAACCGATGAACAGCATGCAAATCCCTTAGCTGATGCCACTCACGATAATGGGAAGCCTCAGACACAATTCAAGCACTGCGCTGGCCGGAAAACAGTGAACTCTCCGCGACCAGCCCGTCGCCGACAATATCGAAGAAGGCCCTGACTCGCGCCGTCTTCCTGAGGTCAGCATGGGTGACGATCCACAGCTCGCGTGTCAACTCGATGACCGGTCCCGTGCCGGCGCGCCGCAAGCCCGGTTCGATATCGCCGAGGTAGCAGGGCAGCACCGCATAGCCGATTCCGGCCTTGGCAGCGGTGAACTGGTTGATCAGGCTGTTGGCGCGATAGACGATATGACGCGGCTCGATCTTCTCGCCGAGCCAGTCGGCAGCTGCGATCCCCGTCACCTCGGCGCCCCAGCCGATGAATTCGCGCCCCTCGAGGTCATCGAGTCGGTCGAGCGAGGGCGCCGCATAGATCGCCCAGGCGATATCGGCAAGCTTGCGTCCGAACAGGTCAGGCTCCTTGGGTCGGGTGACCCGAAGCGCGATGTCGGCCTCGCGCCGGCTGAGGCTCAGCACCCGGTTGTCGACCACGAGCTCGACCACGATCCCCGGATGCGCCTCGCGGAATCGCGCCAGCTGTCCGGTGAGCACGCTGTAGGCCAGCGTCTCCGACGAGGTGACGCGTAACGCGCCGGTGAGGCGCTGGTCGCGGCCGCCAACCTCGCGGCTCAGGGCATCGGCTTCCGTCTCCACCCGCTCGGCGGTGGTGGCGACCCGTTCGCCCTCGGTGGTGCTCTGGTAGACCCCGCCCGGCAGCCGCTCGAACAGCCGCACGCCGAGCTTCTCCTCCAGTGCGTTGAGCCGCCGGAAGGCAGTGGAGTGGTTGACGCCGAGCGCCGTGGCGCCGCCGCCGAGGGTGCCGGCGCGGGCAATGGCGAGCACCAGCTTCAGGTCGTTCCAGTTTTCCATCGCTCCAACTTAGCATTTCGGCCGCTTGCAATCATGCAAATCGTGATGGCAAAAACGCTGTTCGCCTTTCGCTGTTGCCGCGACTAGCTCTTCGGCATCACCAACCGGAGAGACTGAAATGCAGCTCTACTATCACCCCTACGGATGCTCGCTTGCCCCGGCCATCGTCGCCGCCGAAGCCGGCATCGATCTGGACTTCGTCTATGTCGACATCATCGGCGAACCGCACCGGCTGGCCGACGGCGTGCTCTACTCGGAGATCAACGCTCGCAATTACGTGCCGCTGCTCGGGCTCGATGACGGCACCGAGGTCAGTGAAGCCGGCATCATCGTGCAGTATCTTGCCGACGTGAACCCGGCGGCCGGGCTGGCCCCTGCTCACGGCACGACGGAGCGCGGGGAGCTCAACCAGTGGCTGACCTTCCTCGGCACGGAGCTGCACAAGACCTACTCGCCGTGGCTGTTCCACCCCGAGGTCGGAGAACTGGCGCAGGACTATGCCCGCAAGCGCGTCGCCGCCCGCTACGCCATCGTCGAAAAGCAGCTCGAGGGCAGGGCCTGGCTGCTGGGCGAGAGCTTCACCGTCGCCGACGCCTACCTGTTCGTCATGGTCAACTGGGCGGCGGCCGCCAAGACGCCGCT
>JAEUMC010000530.1 GCA_016793415.1 Devosia sp.
CGCGAGATCCCCAAGGGACGCGCGGGCCGGGGACGACCCGGGAGGAACGCGATTTGGCCGATATCAGGCTCGTAAACGTCAGCAAGCACTTCGGTCAGGTCCGCGTCATCGAGAACGTTTCGATGACCATCGGGTCGGGCGAGTTCATGGTCTTCCTCGGCCCCTCGGGCTGCGGCAAGTCCACGCTGCTGCGGATGATCGCGGGCCTCGAGGATATCGACGGCGGCGAGATCCATATCGGCGACAAGCGCGTCGACGAGCTGCCGCCCTCCGAACGCGGCGTCGCCATGGTGTTCCAGAACTACGCGCTCTACCCGCACATGACGGTGCGCGAAAACATGTCGTTCGGGCTGCAGAACATCCGCACCCCCAGGGACGAGATCGCCCGACGGGTCGCCGCCGCCGCCAAGACGCTCGAGCTCGAACACCTGATCGATCGCAAGCCCGGCCAGCTCTCGGGCGGCCAGCGCCAGCGTGTCGCCATCGGCCGCGCCATCGTTCGCGACCCCAAGGCGTTCCTGTTCGACGAGCCGCTGAGCAACCTCGACGCGGGCCTCCGCGCCCGCACCCGCATCGAATTTGCTCAACTGCATCAACGCATGAAGACCACCATGATCTTCGTGACGCATGATCAGATCGAGGCCATGACGCTGGCCGATCGCATCGTGGTGATGAACAATCGCAAGATCGAGCAGATCGGCACGCCGATGGAGATCTACACCCGGCCGGCCTCGCGCTTCGTCGCCGCCTTCGTCGGCTCGCCCTCGATGAATTTCCTGCCGGTGCAGCAGCTGTCGGACCGCGACGGCAAGGCCGTGGTCAAGCTCCCCGACAATTCCGAGATCCTCACCGGCATCGCCTCATCCCGGCTGCCCAATGACGGCAAGGTCACCTTCGGCATCCGTCCGGAGTCGGTGAAGGTGTCGGCCAACGGCGCGGTCACCGGCAAGGCCGATGTGGTGGAGCGGCTGGGTGAGCGGACCCTCGCCTATGTGCGCCTGTCGGACAATTCGGTGGTGATTGCCGAGGACGAGGGCCAGTCGCGGCTCAATGTCGGCGACCAGGTGAAGCTCGATTTCGACGGTGCCTCGGCGCACCTGTTCGACGTGAGGGACGTCGCCTACAGCGCCGGCTGAAGCCGTATCCATCAAGAGGGAAGATACGCCCTTATGCATCAGAATTCCTGATCCATATCAATGATAGGTCAGTGATTATGTCCCGAATGACCACCCACTGCTCAATGCGTGGTCGACGGGACAGACCGGCGGTGCCCGGTCGAGTTGAACCAACGCATGGAGCTCATCCTTTGGGAGGAAATGAAGTGATGAAGTCGTTCCTGAAAGTGGCCATGATGTCGGCAGCCCTGCTGTCGAGCACCGGCCTTGTGCATGCCCAGGAAGTCGTGACCTGGTGGGACTTCCTCGGCGGCGGCGACGGCGTCCGCATGAAGGCGCTGATCGAGAAGTTCAACGCCGAGAACGCCGGCAAGATCGAAATCCAGGCCACCACGCTCGAGTGGGGCACCCCGTTCTACACCAAGGTCCAGACCTCGGCCGCCATCGGCGAAGGCCCGGACGTGATGACCTATCACCTGTCGCGCCTGCCGCTCGGCGTGTCCTCGGGCGCGCTCAGCGAGATCACTGCCGACGAGATCTCGGCCGCCGGCCTCGCCGCCTCCGACTACGCGGACTCCAACTGGAAGGCCGCCCAGGTCGACGGCAAGCAGTACGCCATCCCGTTCGATATCCACTCGATCATCCTCTACTACAACAAGGACATGCTGAAGGCCGCGGGCCTGCTCGGCGATGACGGCCTGCCCAAGGGCCTCGACGGCGTCGACAACTTCAAGGCAGCGCTGCAGAAGCTCAAGGATGGCGGCGCCGAGTACGGCGTGTCGATCCACTCGGCCGCCGGCGACAGCCAGTGGCGCATTTTCTACTCGCTGCTCGGCCAGCAGGACGGCCAGTTCCTCGATGCCGACGGCAACTTCCTGTCGGGCGACAACCTCGACAAGGCCGTCAAGGCGACCACCGTGGTTGCCGACTGGGTGAAGGACGGGCTTGCCCCGGCCGCCACCGAATATCCGGCCTCGATCGCGCTGTTCACCGGCGGCAAGGCGGCCATGCACATCAATGGTGTGTGGGAAGTCCCGACCATGACCGACCTCAAGGCCAAGGGCGAACTGTTCGACTGGGGTGCGGTCGCGCTGCCGACCTTCTTCGATCACCCGGCCACCTGGGCTGACTCGCACGCCTTCGCCATCCCGAACCGCGTCGGCAATGAAGTGTCGGCCGAAAAGCGCGCCGCCGTCATGCAGGTCATCGCCTGGATGAACAAGAACTCCCTCGCCTGGGCCGACGCCGGCCATATCCCGGCCTATTCGCCGGTCCGCGACAGCGAGGAGTTCAAGACCAAGCAGCCGAACGCCACCTACTCGGTGCTCGCCGACACCGCCGTGTTCGACCCCTCGTCGGTGCTCGCCGGCGTTGCCTCCCCGGTCTACGACGCTGCCGGCAACTACCTGATGCCCGCCGTCAACGGCGAAATCGATCCGCAGTCCGCCATGGAACAGATGCGCGACGATCTGCAGGGTCAGGTGGAGTAATCTCCAGGACCGGCCGGCGCCCACCCGGGTGCCGGCCGGACTGTTTTTGACTGGAAGGGGAGGCCAGAACCGATGTCAGCCGCAGAGACCGCCGCCGACGTGCCGCTGAAGGCACAGAAGAAACGCTTCAACCGCAACGAGGTGCTGGCGGCGCTGATCTTCGTTCTGCCCTTTGTCGTCGTCTATGCCGTGCTGTTCATCTACCCGACGGTGCAGATGATCTGGCTCAGCTTCCACAAGGCGCCGCTGATCGGCCCGGGCGAGTTCATCGGCATCGACAACTACGTCAAGCTGTTCAAGGACCGGCTGTTCGGCGTGGCGTTCTGGAACACCGTCTATTTCGTCGTGCTCACCGTGGTGCCCGCCACCCTTACGGCGCTCGCCATCGCCATCGGCGTCAATCGGCTCAAGGGCTGGATGCAGTCGCTGATCCTCGCCTGCTTCTTCATTCCCTATATCCTGCCCGTCTCGGTGGTTTACCGCGTCTGGGGCTGGATGTTCGACAGCCAGTTCGGCATCCTGCAGCCGGTCATCGCGCTGATCGCCGGCGACAACGTGCCGGTGTTCCGCACCCTGCCGCTATTCATGCCGACCGTCGCCTTCATCACCGTGTGGTGGACCATCGGCTTCAACATCCTCTTGTTCATCGCCGGCCTCAGGAACATCTCGCCCGAGATCTACGAAGCGGCGGCGCTCGACGGCACCTCCAAGTGGCGCCAGTTCACCCGCATCACCTGGCCGCTGATCTGGCCGGTGACCGTGCTGGTGCTCACCATCCAGCTGATCGCCCAGTTCAAGATCTTCGATCAGGTCTACCTGTTCGGCAATGGCGGCCGCTCGGACGCCACCATGGGTCTGGTGCAGCTGATCTATCGCAGCGCCTTCCAGAAGAACAACGGCGGCTACGGCGCCACCGTCGCGGTGGTGCTGTTCCTGGTGATTGTCGTCTTCTCCGTCCTGCAGTTCCAGATGCTCCGCGCCCGAGGTGAGAAATGAGTTCCGTCGCCACCACCCCGGCAGCCGGCGAAGTCGTGGGCATGAGGCCGCGCAAGCGGCGGATCATCAAGACGCTCGACCTCATCGGGCTGCTCGCCACCATCGTCACGGTGCTCGGCGCCATCTTCTGGGCCTTCCCGCTCTATTGGGCGGTGATCACGACGCTGAAGGTCGAGAACGACATCGTGCAGCCGGGTATCGAACTGTGGCCCCGGCGGTTCTCGCTCGATGCCTATACCCACGTGCTGTTCAACACCAAGATCGGCACCTGGTACATCAACTCGCTGGTGACCGCGGTGTCGGTGACGGTGCTGGTGGTGATGATGTCGGCGCTCGCCGGCTACGCCATCAGCCAGCTGAAATTCCCCGGCCGCCGCATCCTGTGGTGGATCATTCTCGCCAGCTTCATGATCCCGATCCCGGCGCTGATCGTGAACCACTTCGTCCTGATCAGCCAGTTCAAGCTGTTCAACACCTGGCTCGGCGTGATCCTGCCGCAGCTGGTCTATGGACCGGTCACCGTCATCATCTACAAGCAGTTCTTCGACAGCGTGCCCAAGGAGCTGCGCGAGGCGGCCAAGATCGACAACGCCAACGAATTCCAGATGTTCTTCAAGCTCTACCTGCCGATGAACTGGGGCATCACCACCGCCTTGGCGATCATCACCTTCATCGGCGCCTGGAACCAGTTCCTCTGGCCCTTCCTTGCCGTCACCGACGAGAAGATGATGAACGTCACCGTCGGCATCACCCAGGTCACCGACGCCTTCGGCGTGAAGTATGCCCGCGATCTCGGCAGCGCCATTCTCGCCGGTTTGCCGGTGGCGATCGTCTATCTGATCTTCCAGCGCAAGGTGACCGAGGCGATCATGCTGTCGGCCGGCATCAAGGGCTGACCTCGCTTCGCCGGCAAGCACGCAGGGGAGCGGCCCGACGGACCGCTCCCCTCTCATTTGATAATGTGATCGCCGTCGCACCCTTGCCTTAGCGACCGCTTAACCCCCTGCTCACGATAACGATGTCACAGGCAACGGGGTCCGCTGCGCGATGGGGCAGGCACTTCTCAATGACGACGTGTTCGAGCCCGCCGCGGACCGCGACCGGCTCGCCGCGCTCGACCGCTACGACGCGCTCGATACCGGCCGCGAGGAGGCCTTCGATCGCATCGCCCGGCTGATCAAGCTGACCTTGGGCGTCGAGGTCGGCATCGTCTCGCTGATGGATGCGCATCGGCAGTGGTACAAGGCGGTCGACGGTTTCTCGACCACCGAGGTGCCGCTGCAGAGCGCCTTCTGCAAGCACCTGCTGGCCGACCCCACGCCGATCGTCGTCCCCGACGCTACGCTCGACGAGCGCTTCCGCGACAGCCCCTATGTGGTGGGCGACCCGCATGTGCGGTTTTATGCCGGGGGCGCCGCTCACCACCAGCGACGGCTTCCATATCGGCTCGGTCTGCGCCATCGATTCCGCCGCCCGCCATTTCGGCCCGCGCGAGAAGGCCATCCTCACCGAACTGGCGCACGTCGCCATGAACGAGCTGGAGCTCAGGCGCCTGGCTGCCACGGACGCACTGACCGGGGTGTCGAGCCGCCGCGCTTTCAAGGACGAAGCCGGCAAGTTCGTCGCCCTCGCCCGCCGGCACCGCAGTGCGCTGAGCTGCATCACCTTCGATCTCGACCATTTCAAATCGGTCAACGACACCTATGGCCACGCCGCCGGCGACCAGGTGCTCGCCGCCGTGTCGGAACTGGTGACCGGTCAGCTGCGCCGCACCGACCTGTTCGGCCGCCTCGGCGGCGAGGAATTTGCCGTGCTGCTGCCGCATACCGACCAGCATCGCGCCTATGAGGCGGCCGAGAAGCTGCGCCTCGCCATCCGCACCCTGAAGATCCCCGGCAGCCACCCGCCTATTGCGGTCAGCGCCAGCCTCGGCGTCGCCAGCCTCGATCCGGTGGGCGACGATATCGACAGCCTGCTGCAGAAGGCCGACGAGGCGCTCTATGCCGCCAAACGCGCCGGCCGCAACCGCAGCGCCATGTGGCAACCCGCCGGCACCGCAGTCCAGGCCGAACGCCGGCGCGTCCTGAAGGCCGGTCGCATCGTCTTCATGAACCGGCACGCCGTCACCGAGTGCACGGTGCGCTCGCTGTGGGAGAACGGCGCCGAGCTGGCCCTGAGTTCGACCCTCGACATCCCCGACGCATTCCAGCTGCAGATCCGTTCCGATGGCGCCGAATGGGCCTGCGAAGTTGCCGGCCGGACCGAGCAGCGGCTCATCGTCAGCTTCGTCTGACGGCGGAATCCGACGCCGCATCCCTCCTCGCACCGAGCGAACGACGAGATTCTCGGCTCCATGCATGCCGATGTTACCGATCGCACATTATTTTTGCCGATTGATACACAGCTTGCGCCGATCCCAAAAAACCCCGTACATTCAAAGCGCTTCGAGATGTCGAGCGAAATTCCTGCCCCAGGGGCCATCCGAACTACCATTCCAGCTGTTGACTCAACCCCCATGCGCGTCTAACGCTTGGGAATATTGGGAGAAATAGCC
>JAEUMC010000577.1 GCA_016793415.1 Devosia sp.
ACCGCCTCGAAAGCGTCGGAAAACCCAAGAAGGTCATCATCATCGCCATCATGCGAAAGCTCATCGAGGCCGCAAACCTCGTCCTCAAACGAGCAACACCATGGGTCATCGAGACCCACTGACACATGGTTGCTCCCCCGCCACGCGGGGGAGGATCACCGAGAGTTCAGTGCCTAAGAACATGGAGCTACCGTGCCACGCCCTCACAAGCTGATCGAGATCGACTGGCCCGATTACGGCATGCCGGCGCCACCGCCGCGCCCGAGCCGCGAGAGCCTTCTCGCCAACCTGAGACTGATGCGCGAGGCCATGGCGCAGCGCGGCTACACCCATCTGGTGCTCTATGCCGATCGCGAGCATTTCGGCAACCTGCTCTGGGCCACCGGGTTCGATCCGCGTTTCGAGGAAGCCGTGCTGGTGGTGCGGCCGAGCGGCCAGCCGCTACTGATCGCCGGCAACGAGTGCTTCCCCTATACGCAAGTCTCAGCGCTGGTCGCCGCGGGCGACATCCGGGTCGAGCTCTGCCAGTCCCTGTCGCTCATCTCGCAGCCGCGCGACGAAAAGCGCCGGCTGCTCGACATCATCGCCGGCGAGGGCCTTGGCACTGGCAGCAAGGTCGGCGTCGCCGGCTGGAAATACTACGATGCCGACGAGGTCGATGACCCCGTGCATGCGCTCGAAGTGCCCTCGCTGCTCGCCGATGGGCTGCGAAAGCTCGTGGGTCACGCCAATGTCGCGAACGCCACCGACCTGTTCATGCACCCCGGCCACGGCCTCCGCGCCACCGTCACGGTGGATGAGATCGCCGTCTTCGAGTTCTCCAACAGCGTCGCTTCGGCGGCGATGCAGCGCATGCTGTTCGCGCTGAAACCGGGAATGAGCGATTTCGAAGTCTATGCCGCCGGCCAGGTCGGCGGCCTGCCCCTCGGCTGCCACAACACCTTCTCGATCGGCGCCAACCGGCCGTTCGGTCTGGGCGGCCCGACCGGCGAGATCGTCCGCATCGGCGACCCGATGAGCTTCAATGTCTGCCATTTCGGCTCCAACATTGCGCGCTCCGGCTGGCTCGCCAAGGCGGCCGGCGAACTGCCCGCGCCGGCCGCCGACTATCTCGATGCCTTTGCCGGCCCCTATGTCGCCGCGATTTCCGAGTGGCTGAAACTGATGCAGCCCGGTGTCCGCGGCGGCGACGTGCACCGGCTGATCGCCGACACCCTGCCCTTCGAGCAGTTCGGCATCTTCCTCAACCCCGGCCACCTCATCCACCACGACGAGTGGCTGTCCTCGCCGATCTCAGCCGGCTCCGAGCTGCCGCTACGCTCGGGCATGTACATGCAGATCGACATCATCCCCTCGCACCCCGCCTACAACTCGTCGCGCATGGAGGAAGGCATCGTCATCGCCGATGGGGCGCTGCAGGCCGAGCTCGGCGCCAGGCACCCCGAGGTGCTCTCGCGCTGCCTCAAACGCCGCGATTTCATGCGCAACACCATCGGCTTCGATGTCCCCGACAGCGTGCTGCCGCTCAGCGACACCGCCGGGATCGTTCCGCCCTACTTCCTTGCCCCGAACACCGTGATCGGGCTCGGCTGACAAAGCAGAACGGCCGCGTCTCGGGAGGAGGCGGCCGCTCGCTTTGCTCTGGAGACCGCTCCCGCGAGGGGGCGGTCTCTGGTTTTCGCGCGTGGGGCTACCCCTCACCCCGACCCTCTCCCCAGAGGGGCGAGGGGGCGATGTGGTATTGCCGGTGCAAAATGCGTCCCCTCGCCCCTCTGGGGAGAGGGCCAGGGTGAGGGGCGCCAAGCGCTCAGATGCCGCCCCCTACCCCTTCGCCGGCACCCAGAAGCTAAGCCCCTCGGCCGCGGCAATCCCGCGCAGGTGCCGCACCGCCGCGGCATACTCCTCGGGCTGGCCCAGGTGCTCGATCACCAGCGGCAGGTCCTTTTCCCGCTTCGCCATCTGGCGCAGCAGCTCGTTGTAGTCGAGCTGGCCTGTCCCGATCGGCACCTCGGCCATTTTGTAGGTGAAGTGCTCGGGCTGGAGCCCGGTGTCCTTGGCGTGCACCAGCACGATGGCGTCGCCGAATGCGGCAAAGCACTCGGCGATGAAGGGCCCGGAACGGAAATGCCGCTCGAGGTTCATCATGTTCACCGGGTCGAACAGGATGCCGAAGTTCGGGTGATCCACCAGCTCGACCAGCCGCTTCACCGCCTGAGGCGAGTCGAGCGGCGTCATCACCCAGGTTTCGATGGTGAGCTTCACCGTCTTCAGGTCCAGCCCATCGAGGATGGCCCGGCAGCTCTTTGCCAGGAGCTCCACCGTCTCCGGCTTCCAGTTGTCGGGATGCGCCGAGAACACGTCGCGCGGCACTTTGGCGTCGCGGTGCCCGCCGCCCACCACCACGGCGCGCGAGCCGGCGAGATCGGCCTTGCGCAGCAGTTCGCGCGTCGCCGCGATGTTCTCGAGCCGCACGGCCTCGTCGGTGGCGACGAGGTTGCAGTAGCCGTTGGTCTGCACCGGGGTGATGCCGGCTGCGGCATATTTCTGCCGGAGTGTCAGGAGTTCGGCATCGGAGAGCGGCTTGTCCGCAGGGATCGGCGCGGCGCTGACGCCGAGCGCGATGGCGTCGTCGAGCGATATGGTTGCACCTAGTTGCACGTCAGGACCTCACTGGAATTCGGGCCGCTGCAGCAGCGGCAGGGTATCGATATTGAGCGGCAGCCGGACCTGCGTCCGCCGCCATGACGACTCGTAGGCCGCCATGATGATTTCGGTGGTGCGCATGGCGATGCGGCCTGCCAGCACCGGGTCGCGGTTCTGCTCGACACTGTCGATCAGGTCGGCCATGGCGAGCGGGAAGCTGTCGACGAAGTCATTGGCACCGGCCTCCACCACTTCGAGCTTTGTGCCGCCGTCGAGCCAGCCGCTGAGCTTGTCGCCGAGCTGGATCAGCCCCCTGGTGCCGACCACCCGCATGCCGACGCCACCCAGATCCGGTCCGCCTTCGAGATAGCCGCGCGCGCCGCCGCGGAACTGCACCACGAACAGCGCCCGGTCTTCGACCGGATGCCCGTAGCGGCGGGTCGCCTGGCTGGTATCGATCGCCGCGAATACCGTCTCGGCGACGGGATCGCCGAGCAGGAACTGGAACATGTCGATCCAGTGCGTGCCCCAGCTGAGGAGGTCCGCATCGGCGCCGCCGATCCGGCCATGCACTTCCAGCACGTCGCCGATACGGCCGGAGGTGATCCATTCCTTGGCCTTGACGAAGCGGTTTTCCAGCCGGCGCTGGTGGCTCACCACCAGCTTCACCCCGTGCCTGTCGCAGGCATCGACCATGCGCCGGGCATCGCCGA
>JAEUMC010000578.1 GCA_016793415.1 Devosia sp.
CAACCAGCCGCGGACGATGGACTACGTCATCAATGGGACGCTGCAGGACCTCGAGACCTCCGAGCCGATCGAGGGGCATACGGTCGGCAAGGGGCAGTTGCAGTTCCGGGTGACCCAGGCGGGTTTCAATGTGGGCGGAACGACCGAGTTCGATGGCGTGCCCGCGGCGATCTCGGCCATGGGGACACTCGACCCCAAGAAGCCCGATGTGGTGCTGACCGCCAAGGTCGATTCCGGCGCGTTCAAGAAGTTCGGCGTCGATACCTCGGCGTTCCTCGATGGGCCGTTGACGGTTACGGCGAAGCCGCAGAGCGACGGCAGCATCCAACTGGTGGCCGACCTCGAGGACGCCCGCCTCAACGTCAAGGATCTCGGCATCAGCAAGGCGGCCGGCGTCAAGGGGACGGCGCAGGCGCAGATCAAGCTCGACGGCGATGCCGTCACCATCAACGATCTCGATCTCGGGTTCGGTGATGTGAAGCTCGCCGGAGGGCTCGATTTCGATCTCAAGGAAGGTCTGCAGTCGGCGGAGTTCACCTCGTTTGCGCTGAGCCCGGGCGACCAGGCCCAGATCTCGCTCACACCGATCCGTAACGGCTACCAGGTGCGACTGCGCGGCGACCAGCTTGACCTGAAACCGATGCTGCAGCGCTTCTTCAGCCTCTCGGGCGATTCGACGGGTGGGCCGCAGGCCACGGCGGTCAACAACCAGACCATCGCGGTCGACCTCGAGCTGAAGCGGGCGCTCGGCTTCTACAAGACCACCGCGTTCAACGTGAACCTCGACCTGGTGCTGCGCGGCGCGGATCTGCAGCGGGTAAACCTGCAGGCCAATCTGGGCGGCAATCGCAGCGTTTCGGTGACCCCCAACCCGACGCCGGACGGCAAGGTGATGTCGGTGGCGTTCAACGATCTGGGCACGCTGCTCAGGCTGATGAACGTCTATCCCAATGTCGAGGGCGGCGTCGGAAGCCTCGTGGTCGAGACGATCAAGGACCAGAAGATCGATGTCGGTCAGTTCGCGCTGCGCAACTTCGCTTTCGTCAATGAAGGGAACGTGGCGCAGATTCTCGGCAATCACTCGCAGTCCAAGCAGATGATCGCCCGCTCCAACAAGCTGGAGTTCAAGAGCGCCGAGGCGGAGTTCGTGCGGCGCAGCGACCGGGTGGAAATCACCGACGCGGTGCTGGCGGGCTCGACCGTGGGCGGCACGGCACGCGGTTTCATCTATACCGACAAGCGGCAATACGACCTGACAGGCACTTATGTGCCGCTGTTCGGTCTCAACAACGCGTTCTCCAAGCTGCTCGGGCCGCTGGCCGGGCGTGATGGCGAAGGCTTGTTCGGGGTGACCTTTGCGGTGCGCGGCCCGCTCGACAAGCCGGATTTCAAGATCAACCCGATGTCGGCCCTGGTGCCGGGCGCCTTCCGCCGGATGTTCGAATACCGCGCCAAGGAGATTCCGCGCGTCGAGTAGGCGCCGGGATCTGGTTGATTTCGATCAAAGTATAGGTTGGCGCAACGGCTTACGATCTCCACATGATGGCTTGGAGGTACGTGAAATGTACGCACATATTCTCGTCGCAACGGATGGTTCGGAACTCGCCTCGCGCGCCCTGGACCATGCTCTGGGTCTCGCCAAGGCGCTCGGCTCGGCGGTGACCATCGTCACGGTGACGGAGCCTACCGCAGTGCTCGGGGGCGGCTATGCCACCGTCGCAGGTACGGCGTTCGACCCGATCCCCGAACTGATCGAAGCGCAGGAAACGGCGGCCAAGGAGCTGCTTGGCAAGGCGGAGAAGGCGGCGACAGCTGCTGGGGTGACCGCCAAGACGGTCTACGTCAATGACAGTTTTCCGGCCGACGGCATCATCTCGACGGCCAATTCGGTGGGAGCCGACCTGATCGTCATGGGGTCGCACGGTCGCCGCGGGCTGGGCAGGTTGCTGCTCGGCAGCCAGACCAACAATGTGCTGGCGCACACCACCATCCCGGTGTTGGTGACGCGCTGAAATCGGTCAGACCTGGAGTGCGCCTCGTGAGGATCGCACTCCAGTTCAGTTCCGCATCAGACCGGCTTCAACAACGCGTGCTTCTTCTTGCCGACCGAGAGCTTGATCACGCCTTCCGGCAGCAAGGCGGCCGTACCCAGGGTGGCGCGGTCGTCGGTTGCCGGCTCGTCGTTGACGCGGACGGCGCCGGACTGGATGTGCCGGCGTGCTTCGCCGTTCGAGGCGGCGAGGCCAGCCGCAACGAGTGCGGCAAGCAGCCCAATCCCGGCGTTGAGGTCGGACTTCTGGACCTCGGCGGTCGGTAGCGACAGGTCGAGCGCTCCGGCCTCGAAGGTCGCGGCGGCGGTCGAGGCCGACTGCTCCGCCGCTTCTCGGCCGTGGACAATGGCGGTGACTTCCGTCGCCAGCACTTTCTTGGCTTCGTTCAGCTCCGAACCGCCGAGCGCCGCGAGCTTTTCGATCTCGTCGAGCGGCAGGCGGGTGAAGATCTTGAGGAACTTGCCGACATCGGCATCCTCGGTGTTCCGGAAATACTGCCAGAAGTCGTAGGGGCTGAAGAGTTCGCCGTTGAGCCAGACGGCGCCGGAGGCCGACTTGCCCATCTTCTCGCCCGAAGCCTTGGTGAGCAGCGGCGTGGTCAGCGCATAGAGCTGCGGGCCGCCCATGCGGTGGCTGAGGTCGACGCCGTTGATGATGTTGCCCCATTGGTCGGAGCCGCCCATCTGCAACACGCAGCCGTAGCGCCGGTTGAGCTCG
>JAEUMC010000603.1 GCA_016793415.1 Devosia sp.
GCTGCGCTTCAAGGCTGAGGCGCGTCGCAACAAGCTGCTGGGGCTGTGGGCTGCCGAGCACATGGGCCTGAGCGAAGAGCATGCCAAGCAGTATGCCGCCGAAGTCGTCGCTTCCGATTTCGAGGAAGCCGGCGACGAGGACGTGTTCCGCAAGATTTCGGGCGACCTGAAGGCGAAGGGCGCATCGGTGTCCGACGATATGATTCGCCAGAAAATGGCCGAGCTCGTCGCCGTGGCGCGCGACCAGGTGCTCAACGAGGGTTGATGCCCTCGCGGTAAGCCAAGCGAAACCATCGTCTCGAATTGCCTTGCGCCCCATGGGCGCGAGGCGTTTCGTCTTGCTCCTGCGAGGAGGGATCGAGATGGAACACACTCTGCTCATGGGCCGGCGCCCTGCCATGGCGCTGATTGCCGGGGTGATGCTCGCCTCGGTCGCCGGCGTGGCGCTGGCGGACGGCACGACGATCACCGGCACGGTGGTCTATCGCGAGCGGATGCTGTTGCCCGAGGGCGCGGTGGCGACGGTGCGGCTGGAGGATGTGTCGCTGGCCGACGCACCGGCCAGGCTGATCGCCGAGACCAGCGTGCCGGCAAGCACCAGCCCCACTGCCTTCAGCATCGACTATGATCCCGCACGGATCGAACCCGGGCACACCTATGCCTGGCGCGCCAGCATCACTGCAGGCGACGAACTGATGTTTACCACCACCGAGCGCCACACCTTCGATCCGGAGGCCACCGGCATCGAGCTGTTGGTGCAGCGCGTTGCCGGCCCCGATGCGGCTGAGCTGCCGTTGGCGGGGGCGTGGCTGGCCGAGGATATCGATGGCGGCGGGGTCATAGACTACCTGCAGACGACGCTGGAAATCGGCGCGGACGGCAAGGTCTCAGGCAATGGCGGCTGCAACCGCTTCAGCGGCAGCGCCACCATCGAGGGCGACAAGATCACCTTCGGCGACCTCGCCTCGACCATGATGGCCTGTGCCGAAGCCGCAATGGATCAGGAAATGAAGCTCCACGCGGCGCTCGCCGCTGCCCGGAGCTATCGCATCGATGCGGCGCAGCGGAAGCTGTTCCTCGACGATGCCACGGGGAAAGTCGTGGCGCGGTTCTCGGCGATGTGAGCCGTTCAGATCCGCTGCATCAGGCGGGTGAACATCAGCAGGCCTTCGGGCCACGGACCGTGTCCCGAGGCTAGGTTGATGTGCCCGGCCTCACCGGCAAAGTGCAGCTCCGAGCCCCAGGCGGTCGCCATGTCGGCGGCGCGATTGGGGGAGACGTAGCTGTCGTTGGTGGACACCACCAGCAGCGAGGGGAACGGCAGCGGGTCGGTCGGCACGTTGTCGAAGCTGCGGCCCTCGCGCGGGAAGCCGCGGCCTTCATGGTCCGGCGGCGAAACGAGGAACGCGCCCTTCACCTTGCCGGCCGGCAGCCGCGGCGCAGCATGCACCAACGCCGAGACGGCCAGCGAATGGGCGATCAGCACCACCGGGCGCTCGGCCGCCTCCACCGCTTCGACGATCGCGGCGGTCCAGTCGCGCAGATCGGGGTCGTCCCACTCGTCCTGCTCGACGATCCGGCCGGTCGAGAAGCGCTCGGCCCAGCGGCGCTGCCAGTGTCCGGCGCCCGAATTGCCCAGGCCTGGCAGGATCAGGATATCTGCGTCCGCAATTCTCATACGCCGCGCTTTCGGTTCATGAAGTAGGCGTGCTCGTAGCGGTGGAGATCCACCGACGGCCCGTGTCTGTCGTAGAAGCCGACCGCGCCCGGGACGGACAGCAAGCCCATGCCGACGCCATCGCCCAGATGCTCCCGGCACGCCTCGAGCAGACCCTTGCCGATGCCGCGGCCCTGGAAATCATCGTGCACGGCGAGATCGCCGCAATAGGCGACCCAGGCGAAATCGGTGAGGCAGCGGGCAATGCCGACGCAGCGGCCGTCGAGGCGGGCGCTGACGATCAGGTCGGCGCCCTCGATCATCCTGGCGATGCGGTCGCGATCGTCGATCGGCCGGGTCGACCCGAGCGCACTGTGGCCGACCACGTCGATATAGTCTTCGACGGGCAGGGCGGCTTCGCGCGCATAGACGACGGCCATCACACCTCCGGTCCGAAGACGCGCTCGAACAGCGCATCGACATGCTTCAGATGATAGAAATCGTCGAACATGGCGTCGATCTCGGAGGCGCTCAGCTTTGCCGAAACTTCGGGGTCGGACTTCAGCAGTTGGGCGAACAGTCCGGCGCGGTCGCCGCGGGCCTGCCAGACCTGCATGGCGTTGCGCTGCACTGCCGCGTAGGAGTCCTCGCGGCTGAGGCCGGCCTGGGTCAAGGCGAGGAGTACGCGCTGCGAATTGTGCAGCCCGCCGAGCAGGTCGAGGTTGCGCTTCATGTTCTCGGGATAGACCAAGAGGTTGTCGATCAGCCCGACCAGGCGGTTGAGGGCGAAATCCAGCGTCACCGTCGCATCAGGGCCGATCATCCGCTCGACCGAGGAGTGCGAGATATCGCGCTCGTGCCAGAGCGCCACGTTCTCCAGTGCCGGGGTGACCATGCCGCGCACCAGCCGGGCGAGGCCGGTCAGGTTCTCGCTCAGCACCGGGTTGCGCTTGTGCGGCATGGCCGACGAGCCCTTCTGGCCGGGCGAGAAGAACTCCTCGGCTTCCAGCACTTCGGTACGCTGCAGGTGACGGATCTCGGTCGCGATGCGCTCGATCGAGGAGGCAATGACGCCGAGGGTGGCGAAGAACATGGCGTGCCGGTCGCGCGGAATCACCTGGGTTGAGATCGGCTCGGGCTTCAGCCCCAGCTTTTCGGCGACATAGGCTTCGACCTGCGGATCGATGTTGGCGAAGGTGCCGATGGCGCCGGAAATGGCGGCAGTGGCGATCTCCTCGCGTGCCGCAACGAGCCGGGCGCGATTGCGGGCGAACTCGGCATAGGCCTCGGCCAGCTTGATGCCGAAGGTGGTCGGCTCGGCATGGATGCCGTGGCTGCGGCCGATGGTGATCGAGTATTTGTGCTCCTTGGCGCGCTTCTTGAGCGCCGCCAGCAGCCTGTCGATGTCACCGAGCAGGATGTCCGAAGCGCGCGACAACTGCACCGCAAGGCAGGTGTCGAGCACGTCTGACGACGTCATGCCCTGGTGCAGGAAGCGCGCCTCCGGGCCGACGATTTCGGAGACATGCGTGAGGAAGGCGATGACGTCATGCTTGGTGGTGCGCTCGATCTCGTCGATGCGCTCGACGTCGAAAGTGGCGTTGCCGCCCTTGGCCCAGATGGTCTCGGCCGCTTCCATGGGGACGACGCCGAGTTCGGCCAGCCTGGTGGTCGCGTGGGCTTCGATCTCGAACCAGATCTTGAAGCGGGTCTCGGGCGACCAGACGGCGACCATCTCGGGGCGGGAATAGCGCGGGATCATGGGCTTATGGCTCTTTGTTCGCGTAACCGATGCGTTACGCAGTAACGGCGGTGGCGGCGTTGCGGATGGCCGCGATGCGGCCGGCATAGGTTTTGGGATCGTTGCCGGCGAAAACCGAAGTGCCGGCGACGTAGAGATCGGCCCCGGCATCGGCAAGCGCCTTGGCGTTGTGCTCGGTGACGCCGCCATCGACCTCGAGATCGATCGGGCGGTTGCCGATCAGCGCGCGGACCTGGCGGATCTTGTTGAGGCTCTCGGGGATAAACTTCTGCCCGCCGAACCCGGGGTTGACGCTCATCACCAACACCAGGTCGACATCACCGATGACGTGCTCGATGGCGGAAACCGGGGTCGCTGGGTTGATGGCGACGCCGGCGCGCTTGCCTTCGGCCCGGATCGCCTGCAGCGACCGGTGCAGGTGCGGGCCGGCCTCGGCATGCACGGTGATCGAGTCGGCGCCGGCCTTGGCGAAGGCGGCGAGATAGGGGTCGGCGGGGGCGATCATCAGGTGGACGTCGATGACTTTTTTGGTGATCGGACGAATGGCCGAGACGATCAGCGGGCCGATGGTGATGTTGGGGACGAAATGGCCGTCCATGACGTCGACATGGATGTAGTCGGCGCCGCCTGCATCGATGGCGCGAATCTCGTCGCCGAGCCTGGTGAAATCGGCGGAGAGAATGGAAGGCGCGATGCGGATGGGGCGGGACATGGGGCCTCGGTCAGGTAGGGGCTGACATATGGGCTGCTTAGCCTTCCCGGGTGTTCACGACAAGTCTTGTGCGTGGGCACCCCCACCCTCAGTCCCTCCCCACAAGGGGGAGGGAGGCGATAGCCGCATCGTCTCAGTTCTTGCGTCTCCCCCTTGTGGGGAGGGATCAAGGGTGGGGGCCCCGCGCTCTGGCATCTCAGTCCGGAATCGCCGTCGCCGGATCGCCATCCACCGCCGCGGCAAGCTTGGGCGGCAGCAGGTCGAGCAGGTAGCCCAGCGACAGCGGGGTCTGCCAGCTCATGGCGGCGCTGGCCAACCCATCTCCGTCGTCGAGCCAGATCGAGCGGCCCTCGGTGGCGAGCCTGAGCCCCTGATAGAGGCTCATCGCTTCTACCTTGTTCTGGATCTCGGCGTTGTCGGCCGGCCAGATCGCCACATCCATGTCGATGAGCTCGATGAATTCGGGGCTGATGGTGATGCGGTTGTCGGGCTGGGCCAGCTTGTCCAGTTCGGCCGGGAAGGTGAGGCCGAGATCGATCAGGAACTTGCTGGCGAGATCATTGCTGCTCCAGGCATCGAAGCTGCCGTCCTCCCTGAGGTAAAGGTTGGTGCCGGTCTTGCCCTCGAGTTGCGGGTACTGCTGCCGCACTGCCGCAAAGCGATCGGCGAAGCTGTTGATGATGGCGTCGGACCTGCTGGTGCTGCCAGAAGTCGCCTGGTCGATGATGGTGAGTTCGGCCTGCCATGGGGCGCCCCAGTGCTGGTAGCCGGCGGGAGTGACCACCACTGGGGCGATCTTCGAGAGGTTGTGGTACATCGCCTCGTCCATGGTGACGTAGATGGCGATGATCAGGTCGGGACGTTGCGCGGCGACCCACTCGAGGTTGATGCCGTCGGCGGTCATCACCTCGGGCGTGGCGTTCACCGCCTTGCGCGCTTCGTCGGCCCAGGGCCAGGTGGCGTAGGGGTGTTCGCCCCACCATTCCTTGACGCCGACCGGGGCGATGCCAAGCGCATAAAGGAAATCCTGCTCGTGCATGCCGACCGATACGACGCGCTGCGGCGGCGCCGGAATCGTGGTGGTGCCGTAGGCGTGTTCGACACTCACCGGGAAGTCCTCGGCGAAGGCCGGTGCGAGCAAGGCAGCGAACAGGGCCAAGGTGGTCAACAGCAATTTCATCTCAAATTCCTCGAAGCGATCAACCGCCGCACTAGAAGAAAGATGAGTATGATAGTCAAGTTTTTGTGGCGCTTCACAACGGAGCGAGCGGCGGCCCGCCGCATTGCCTTCGGCCCCGAACCGGCTATGACTTCGCGCGATTTGTCGGAGGCATGATGGACGGGTTTTCGTTCTGGCTGGTGTTCGGGGCAGGGGTGCTGAGTTTTCTGAGCCCCTGTGTGCTGCCGCTGGTGCCGCCGTACCTCACCTATATGAGCGGCGCGAGCTTCGACCAGCTGCGGGATGACGGCGCCACCGCCGGGGTGATCTGGCGGAAAAGCGTCTTCACCTCGGTGTTCTTCATCGCCGGGTTCTCGATCGTCTTCATCCTGTTCGGCGCCACGGCCACGGCGTTCGGGCAGGCGTTCCGGCAGGCGCTGCCGATCATCACGCCGATCGCCGGGCTGTTCATCATCGCCATGGGGCTGCACTTCCTCGGGGTGTACCGGATCGCCTTCCTCGATCGGCAATTGCGGCACAACGGGCCCGGCGTTGCCAGCGGCCCGGTGGGCGGGTTCCTGCTCGGGCTGGCCTTCGCGGTCGGCTGGACGCCGTGCATCGGGCCGGTGCTGGCGGCGATCCTCGCCGTGGCTTCGACCAAGGAGACGGCGCTCGATGGCGCCGCACTGCTCGGGCTCTATTCCCTCGGGCTGGGCGTGCCGTTCCTCCTCGCCGGCATCGCCATCGGGCCGTTCCTCACCTTCTTTTCGGGCTTCAAGAAGCACCTGGGCATGGTCGAGAAGGTGATGGGCGGCTTGCTGGTGATTACCGGGCTGCTGTTCCTTACCGGGCAGTTCACCCGCATCTCGTACTGGTTCCTAGAGACCTTCCCGGTTCTGCAGCAATTCGGGTAAGCGCGGCTTAACCGTCGCCGCCGAAATCCCGGCGTCGATGGTTCGATCACGGTTCCGTCAACAGCCGATTCACTGCCGTTCGCGATAGTCGCCGCAACCTTGGACGAGGATTGGGCGATGGCTCTCGAA
>JAEUMC010000634.1 GCA_016793415.1 Devosia sp.
CTTGGGCTTGGTGCAGCTAAGTCCTTAGTTTTCGCCAGAGAGGGGGGCGCGGGGAGCCACCATCCCTACCGAGCAAACCCACCCACCCTCGCCACCACCATGTCGTGGTCCGACAGGACCTCGCCATCGTCGGCCAGCGACGGCACGATTCGGCTTTCCTCGATCACCAGGCCCCGCGTCAGGAACCAGTCGAGCTTCCAGGTGCCGCGCGGGCTGCGGCTGACCCGGCTGGGGCGCGTGGTGGTTTGGCCGAGCGGGCCGCCATGGCGTTCGAAGCCGCGGCCATAGGCATGGGCGAACAGCGTCTCTTTCTCGAAGTCGCCGCCGTCGGCGAGCCCGGTATTGAGGTCCCCGCCGATGATGACGGGCGTGTCGCCGGCGAGCTTGTCGATAGCATCGATCAGCCGCTTGACCTGCGCCTCGCGATAGGTGGCGTCGCCGCGGTTCTCGAGATGCACCGACACCGCATAAAGCGGGCCCTCGGTGGTCATCACCGCCGTGGCGATGGCGCAGCGCGTGCCGACTCGGCGCGCCGGGCTTTCCGGCGTGAACCAGTGTCCATGCGGCTCCAGCCGGATCATCACCGGCGCCTGCAATGCGGCTTTCGACAGCAGTGCATTGCCGTGGAATCCATGCAGGTTGAATGCGTCCTTGCAGAACTCGAGCTCGACCTCGGCGCCCAGTTCGAGTTCCAGGAACTCGACCCCGAAGGCATAGTTCATGCCGAGGGCGGCCGCGATATCGCGTGACGTGTGCCGCTGCCCGGTCCTTGCCATGCCGTTGTCGACCTCGGACAGCAGCACCAGCTCCGCGCCTTCGCGCTGCAGCACCGCGGCGGATTTCTCGACATTGTAGCAGCGCTCGAGGTTCCAGGCGGCGACGGTCAGCGGGAAGGACAGAAGTTCGCTGCGTTCCGTCGCCGGTGCTTCCAAGCGCTGCAGGCAGGCGAGGCCAGCGAGGGACTCGAGATGGTTGGCCTCGGTCCGTTCCAGCGCATCGAGCCGGTCGCGCTCGGCCTGGGGCGGGCCCGCGAGCAGCGCAATCTGGGCGGGTTTGACGAGATCGAGGGACATGGGTGTTGCACTTCGTAAGCGTGATGGGGAGTGCTCCCCTAGCCAGCCGATATGTCGCCCCGGTGACAAATCTCATCTCGGTGTACCCGGGCGTACGGAAGTCGCCTTGTCGCGCGCCTGGCCGCACTGTAAATCCCCCGCCAACAACTGGTTCCGGGGGTTTCCGTGTCTGAATACGCAACTTATCCCAGCCTCAAGGGTATGCCCGTCATTATCTCGGGCGGCGCTTCGGGCATCGGCGAAGGCATGGTTCGCGCTTTCGCCGCGCAGGGCAGCAAAGTCGGCTTCGTCGATATCTCGGCCGAGGCCGGCGACAAGCTGGCGGCCGAGCTGAACGCTGCCGGCGGCACGGTGAAGTTCACCCGTTGCGACGTCACCGACATTGCCGCCTACCAGGCCGCCATCAAGGGTTTCGAGGCCGCGCATGGTCCGACCCTGGCCCTGGTCAACAACGCGGCCAACGACCATCGGCACGACATCGCCGATGTCAGCTCCGAGGATTGGGACCAGCGCATCGCCGTCAACCTGAAGCACGCGTTCTTTGCGGCGCAGGCAGTGGCGCCGGGTATGATCGCCGCCAACCGCGGCTCGATCATCAATTTCGGTTCGGTGAGCTGGATGACGCTGTCGGCCCAGCTCACCGTCTACACTGCCGCCAAGGCCGCCATGCACGGCATGTCGCGCTCTATGGCCAAGGAGTACGGCCAGCATGGCGTGCGCGTGAACACGCTGGTGCCCGGCTGGATCATGACCGAGCGGCAGCTTTCGCTGTGGGCCACGCCCGAAGCGCTCGCTTCGCTCGATCAGCAGCAGGCGCTGAAGGGTCGCCTCTATCCTGAGGATATTGCCCGCATGGTGCTGTTCCTCGCTGCCGACGATTCGAAGATGATTTCGGCACAGGACTTCCTTGTCGACGGTGGCTGGGCGCACGGCTGACAAGCTGGCAAACGACCGCTTCAACCCGGCGCCTTCCTGATCTAGTCTCGCC
>JAEUMC010000641.1 GCA_016793415.1 Devosia sp.
GCCGCTCTTGCCAACCACAGCATCGGCAAATCCCAACTGACCGGTTCGCTTGATCGCCAAGGCTCGACTCCGTTGATCTCAACCAACGGAATCACAAACACCCAATTTTGCAACAGCCCCCTCAGGGGAGAGGGGGCGTTGTGGCACCGCCGGTGCAAAGTGCGTCCCCTCGCCCCTCTGGGGAGAGGGTTAGGGTGAGGGGCGCCAAGCGCGCCGGGCTACGCCGCCAGCTTCTCCGCCGCAAAGAACGGCGCCACCGTCGCCGCCACCGCCTCTTCGAACGGCGTCGCAAAATCCGGACCGAGGATGGCGTCGAGCCGCGTGTCCTTGAGCTCCATCGGGTTCTCCCACAGGTAGCTCATCTTGCTGACCGCCCGCATCAGCGGATCGACCAGGCCGACCACATTGAACAGCACCCGCGGGAACGTGCCGACCTTGAGCTGCACCGGCGCGGCGGCCACGGTGGCAGCCGCCATCTGCTCCGGCGTCACGTAATTGCCGGCAAAGTGGAAATTCTCGAAGGCGCCGAACTCCTTCCTGTGCCAGGCGAGCTTCTCGAAGGCCCGGCCGACATCCGGCAGGTAGGCCCAGGAATGGCCGATACCGCGCACGCCCATCATCGCGAACTTGCCCTTCTTCGCCTCACGCAGCATGGCGAGGTCGAACCAGTCGAAGCTGCTCTCCGGCCCGTAGAAATCCCCGGCGCGAACGATGATCGTCTGGATGTCGCCACGTTTCGCCGCCGCTTCGTACAGCGCCTCGACCCGTACCCGGATCTCACCGCGCGGCGTCTGCGGCCGCTGCTTGAGCTCGGGGGTCACGAACCGATCGCCGGCCGCATAGTTGTAGATATTGCCGGGGAACAGCAGCGTCTTGCCGCTGCTGCCGAGCGCCGCGATCACCCGCTGGTTCTGCGCTTCCATCCGGCCCTGATCCCACTGGTGGTAGGGCAGGTTCAGCGCGTTGACCACCACTTCGGTATCGCCGATCGCCGCCCGCATCGCCTCGACATCCTCGGCATCGCCCTTGATGAAACGCACCCCCGCCATGGGCTGCTTGTTGGAGCGCCCGAACCCGGCGACGTCCCATCCGGCTGCGACGAATGCCCTCGCGATGTGGTGGCCGACATGGCCGTTGATGCCGATGACGATGACTTTCTGCGCGCTCATTTGCTTGGCTCCCTTGCTGGTGACGAACAAGCTAGGCGCAACATTCGCGTTGATGAATTCGACAGGATCGTACACTTGCCATACAGAATTGAATGGCAACAGGAGCTTGAACCATGCCCGATCCCGACTGGTCGCTATGGCGCAGCTTTGGCGCCGTCGTCGAACACGGCTCGCTCTCGGCAGCCGCCCGCGCCCTTGGCCTGAGCCAGCCGACCCTGGGCCGCCACGTCGAGGCGCTGGAGCAGGCATTGGGGATGAGCCTGTTCGAGCGCACGCTCAACGGCTTCCACGCCACCGACACGGCGCTGAAGCTCTATGAGCCGGTGCTGGCGGCACAGCAGGCATTGGCCGAGGCGGCATTGATCGCTGAAGGCGCCAGCGCTGCGCTCACCGGTTCGGTCCGCATCACCTCGAGCACGGTGATGTGCCACTACGTGCTGCCACCGTTCCTCAACGACCTGCGCCTGAGCTTCCCGCAGGTGGCGATCGAACTGGTGCCGTCGGATTCGGCCGAGAACCTGTTGTTGCGCGAGGCCGACATCGCCGTGCGCATGTTCCGCCCCACCCAGCTCGAGCTGATCACCCGCAAACTCGGCGAGAGTCCGATCATCACCTGCGCCCACGAAAGCTACATCGCGCGCCGTGGCGCCCCTGAACGGCCCGAGCAACTGGTCGACCATGACCTCATCGGCTTTGATCGCTCCGAACTGTTGATCGGCGCTGCCCGTCGCATGGGGTTCGAACTCAAACGCAGCGATTTCATCGTCCGCACCGACAGCCAGACCAATGCCTGGGAGCTGATCAAGGCCGGGCTCGGGGTCGGCTTCGCCCAGCAACTGTTGGTGGCCGAGACACGCGGCATGGTGCCGCTATTGCCAGATTTCCGCCCGCCGCCGCTGGAAGTGTGGTTGACCACGCATCGCGAACTGTTCACCAGCCGTCGCATTCGTGCCATCTATGACCGACTGGGCGAGGGCCTCAGCCGCTTCCTCGCGAGGACATTATGAACATCACCGGCATCATCACCATCGTCGCGCTCGGCGCGGTCGCCATCATCCTGTTCATGGGCCTGTGGAACATGTTCCGCGGCGGCGACCCCAACCTGAGCCAGAAGCTGATGCGCGCCCGCGTCATCGCCCAGGCGGTGGCCATCGTGGTGATCCTCGCCGCGCTGTACTTCTTCGGGCGAGGCAGTTGACCGAATAGCGCTTCGCGCCCCGCTGCCGCTAAGCTAGTTTCGACGCCACTGACTCGCGGCGAAACGACATGGTCAAACTCAACAAGATCTACACCCGCACCGGCGACGACGGTACCACCGGGCTGGTGCGCGGACCGCGGCGCTCCAAGGCGGACCTGCGCGTCGAATGCTTCGGCACGGTCGACGAAGCCAACAGCTTCATCGGCATGGCGCGGCTGAATACCGGCTCGATGCCCAAGCTCGACCGGCTGCTGGCGCGGGTGCAGAATGACCTGTTCGACCTCGGCTCCGATCTTGCGACCCCCGGCGCCGACCCGGCCGGTGCGGCCCCGTCGCTGCGCATTACCGCGGCGCAGACCGAGTGGCTCGAGCAACAGATCGATGCCTATAACGAGGCGCTGAAGCCGCTCACCAGCTTCGTGCTCCCCGGCGGCACGCCGTTGGCAGTGGCGCTGCATCTGGGCCGCACCGTCACCCGCCGCGCCGAGCGGCTGGTCGTGGCGCTCGTCGCCGTCGAGCCCGACGTCAACAATGCGGTGCTGGTCTATCTCAACCGCCTGTCAGACCTGCTGTTCGTCATGGCGCGCGTCGCCAATGCCAATGGCGAGTCCGACGTGTTGTGGACTCCCGGCAAGTTCGGGCACGACCGCGGCTGATGTTCATCCCGCTGCACGATCGCAATCCGGTCCGGCACATCAGGTTCCCCTATGTGACCTATGGCATCATCGGGCTGAACGTCCTGGTGTTCCTGATCCAGCTGGCGCATGGCAGCGGCACCAGCTTTGACGAGTTCGCGCTGAGCTATGCCGCGGTGCCCGCCTACTTCCTGCAGGCCGGGGCGCCGGATCGGCTGGCCTACCTGCCCGATGGGCTGACGCTCATCACCTATGCGTTCTTTCACGCCGACTGGCTGCACCTGGGCAGCAACATGCTGTTCCTGTGGGTGTTCGGCGACAATATCGAGGACGCGCTGGGACACGTGAAGTTCGCGGCGTTCTACCTCGCCTGCGCCGCGCTCTCCGGCCTGGTCTACATCCTATTCGCCATGGGCACCTACACCTGGCTGATCGGCGCTTCCGGCGCTGTAGCTGGGGTGATGGGCGCCTATATCGTGCTCTACCCGCATGCTCGGGTTTATGTGCTGCTCGGCCTCACCATCCCGATCCCGTTGCCATTGCCGGCGCTCTGGATGCTCGGCGCCTGGGCCGCAGTGCAGCTGTTCTACCTCGTCTTCGGCGATGCCAGCCCCGTCGCCTGGTCGGCGCATGTCGGCGGGCTGATCGCCGGAGCAGCGCTCTGCGTACCGCTCAAACGCCGTGATGTGGCGCTGTTCGGCGGGCGCTGAACCGTAAACGATTGATTCACGATCGCACCATTCCGGCACAGTGGCGGGAAGGTTTCGTTTACACCCCGGTCATAAAACCCCGGGGATGGACATGGATCTGACATCGCAGCTGCTTGCCGCACGTTCCGCTGGGACGCAGCATTCGATTGCCATCGCCGTGCTGAAGAAATCGCACGAGATGGAGATGTCGCTGATCCAGATGGTCGACAGCGTGGCGCGTTCCGCTCCACCGCCCGGCCAGGGGACCAAGGTCGACAAGCTAGCCTGACCAGCCGGAGGGGTGATGAACCTCGATACGTCGATCTACCGCATGGCCTTCCGCGAGGCCGACACCCTCGGCGTAGCGCAAGTGCTCGTCGCCAAAAAGCGCGCCGATCTCGAACACCAGATGCTGCTCAAGCAGATCAACGAGGGCTCCGCCTCCACCGGCGCCGACCTCGAACGTGCGCTCACCGACATGGAACAGCGCTCCGACGCCTTCGTCGGCCGGATCATCGACCGCATCGCCTGAACAGCCGTTCAGCAACCCACCTCCCCGCCCCCGATCTCTGAACCCCGTCTGAACGGATGGGGCGAACCACCTCCCGATTCTGCAAACTCCTGGCTTGCGAGGAACTGTCCCATCGGGTCAGAAGCGACCGCTTTTCAGCGGGGGGACGCTGCAGAGGAGTTTTGCTGATGAGCAAGACGGGCTACGAGAAGATGGTTTCGGGCGAGCTCTATGAGGGGCCGGACTGGGACCTGATCGAAATGCAGGTCGAAGCCAAAAAGAAGCTCGACCGCCTCAACGCCGTCCCCAGCTGGGACATGGCCAACCGCACCGCAATGTTCCGCGATCAGCTCGGCAGCTTCGGCGAGAGCTTCGTCTTGAGCCCGATCACCTGGGAATACGGCAAGCACATCCATATCGGCGAAGGCGTGTTCATCAACTTCGAGTGCGTCTTCCTTGATGGCGCGGAAGTCCGCATCGGCGACGGTACCGCCATTGCGCCGCGGGTGATGTTCTTGACCGCCGGCCACCCGGTCGACCCGCATGAGCGCGAGCGCCGCGATCCGAGGACCGGCAAGCTGATCGGCGCCCAGTGCATCAACAAGCCGATCAGCATCGGCAAGCATTGCTGGATCGGCGCCGGCACGATCATCGTCGGCGGCGTCAGCATCGGCGATGGCACCACAATCGGCGCCGGCAGCGTCGTCACCCGCGACATCCCCGCCGGCGTGCTGGCCGCGGGCAACCCCTGCCGGGTGATCCGCAAGGCCGATGCCAAGCCGATG
>JAEUMC010000706.1 GCA_016793415.1 Devosia sp.
GCGGCGATCCAGCCGGCGAGCGGCGGCACCATCACCCACGAGGCGGCATAGATCGAGCGCAGGATGGTGATGCGGAACTCGGCGTCCCTGGGCCGCGTCTGGTCGTAGTAGACCCGGGCATAGGCAAAGGTCTGGCTGAAGGCCGAGTTGCCGAACGGCAGGATCACGCAATAGGCGATGACGAAGGCCACCGGGCTGCGCAGCCAGTACATCAGGCCCATGCCGACCACGCCGAGCAGGGCGGTGGCCAGCATCAGCAGACGGCGGTCACCGATCCGGTCGGAAAGCCAGCCGAGCGCCACCGATGCGATGACGCCGACGATCGATGCGACCGTCAGGATCAGCGCGAAATCGCCATGCCCGATCTTCAATGTGTCGATGGCGATGATAGCGTCGTAGGGAGCCGTCGAGGCATAGCCGACGCCGATCGACAACAGGCTCGCAGAAATAAGCGCCGCCATCGGCAGGCGTGGCTGGGCCGTCTCGGTCATGGCTGGCTGTTCTCCCGCGCGATCCCTAATCCAGAATCGCGAGGGCAGGCCAGCGCTTTAGTCGTATGCGGGACGCGGCTCGAGCAGCCGGTGCGCCAGGAAGCACGGTGAGGCGGCAGCAGCCGCCGGCATGGTCATCCGGCGGCTGTTCGAGGTCAGTTGCAGTAGAACTCGTCGTTGGGGCCGTAACACTCCGGCGGGAACCCACTGTCCGGCGGCGGCCAGTTGTCGGGATTCGGTTCGGGTTCCACCGGTGGTGCGCCCGTACCCTCGCCATACATCAGGCTCTTGGGCGTGTCGGCCACGAAGCCCTTGTGGAAACACTCCTTGGCTTCCTCGACGCGGAAGGCGCCGAGCAGCGGAGCCTGCGACTGGGCGTATTTGAAGTCCGCCTTCAGGTCTTCGCGGGCGGCGCCCTTGAAGTCGTCGGTATGGCCGAGGATCTCGGATTTGCCGAGGTCGTAGGCACCCAGCTCGCAGGTGTCGTCGAGGGTCACGCAGGTGTTGTCGAGGTTACAGAGCACCACCTGGCCGTGATACAGCAGCACCTTGGTCTCCTCGGTGCTCGAATTGAAATCGAACGACGTGCCGCGCACCCCGATGGTGCCGGTCGGCGTCTCGATGATGTAGCGGTCCTTCGGCGCCCGACCGGTGGTGAAGCGGAAGGTGCCCGACAGCGCGTTGATGGCGAACTTGCCGGCCGAGTCGTCGTTGCGCAGCAGGTAATCCTCGATCAGCAGCGCTGAGTTCGGGCCCACGACCAGCTCGGTCTGGTCGCTGAACTTGATCTGCACCTGGCCCTTGGCGCCGGTGACCACGCGGTCGCCGATGAAGATGTCGGCGCCGACGGTGAGTGTCTTGGTGTCGGTCTTGGTTTCGACCGAGGCGGCCGGGTCGACGCCGAGCGCCTTGCCGCTGGCGCCCAGACCGATGCCGGTGAACGATAGAAAACCGAGCGCAGCGAGTGCGCAGGCGAGGGGGGCTCGCCATATCATCTTGTGCATATGCGTCCTCAGCTATGCATGGACATGGATATCGCCCGGCCCCCCGGCAGCGCGATCAATCGCCTCTACACAAGGAAAAATGGCGGTTCCAGCCCCAAAAAGCAGGATTCACCGCTGCGTGTGAGCGACCCGTTCATGGAGCGTTCAGTTTCGTCGCGCCGCCCCGCCCCCGGACCATCAGGTCTGCGATCGCGGCTCTTCTCATCGCCGCCACACGGCCCTATATCGCGCGGTGTCGGGGACGACCCCGACGCTTCCCAATATTCAGGCGGGACGGCCCGCACGCAAGGAGTAATGCCCATGGCCTGGGTTTACCTCGCCGTCGCCGGCCTTCTGGAAGTCGTCTGGGCGATCGGCCTCAAATACACCGAGGGGTTCACGAGGCTCGGCCCGACTGCCCTCACCGTTACGGCGATGGTTGCGAGCGTGGTCCTGCTCGGCATCGCGCTGCGCGAGCTGCCGGTCGGCACCGGCTACGCCATCTGGACCGGCATCGGCACTATCGGTACCGCGCTACTCGGCATCATGCTGTTCCATGAGCCCGCGACCGCCCTGCGGCTTGCCAGCATCGGACTGATCGTCGCCGGGATTGTCGGGCTGAAACTGGTCAGCTGATGCCCTCCGGCGCGGTCGCTGTTGCTTCCGTGCCAGCCCATTCCGGGAAAATGCGGGATAACGC
>JAEUMC010000723.1 GCA_016793415.1 Devosia sp.
CTTGCCCCCGCCCTCCTGTTTACGCTGGCGGCAGGGCCGGCTTTCGCTCAGAGCGGCGAGGTCAACGTCTACAGCTACCGCGAGCCGGGCCTGATCCAGCCGCTGCTCGACAAGTTCACCGCCGAGACGGGCATCAAGACCAATGTGCTGTTCGCCGGCGACGGCCTGCTCGAGCGCGTCCAGGCCGAGGGCGAGCTGTCGCCTGCCGACGTGGTGCTGACCGTCGACATCGGCAATCTCGCCAACGCCAAGGACTTTGGCATCACGCAGACCATTCCGGCCGAGGCGCAGGCGCGCGTACCGGCCGCCTACCAGGATCCGGATGGGCAGTGGATCGCGCTGTCGCTGCGGGCGCGCGTCTTCTATGCCAGCAAGGATCGCGTCCCGGAGACGGCGCTGACCTATGAGGACATCGCCAAGCCGGAGTGGAAAGGGCGCCTGTGCACCCGTTCCGGCCAGCATGTCTACAATATCGGCCTGATCGCCACCCGGATCGCCCACTGGGGCGTCGACAGGACGCGCGACTGGCTCACGGCCGTGCGCGACAACCTCAACGGCCCGGTCTCCGGCGCCGACCGCGATCAGGTCAAGAAGATCCTCGATGGCAGCTGCGACCTCGCCATCGGCAATACCTATTACATGGGCCTGATGCTCAACAACGACGCCGAGCCCGAGCAGAAAACCTGGGCCGCCGCCGCGCGCATCATCTATCCCGATCCCGATGGCGACGGCACCCAGGTGAACGTCTCCGGCGCGGTGATCGCCAAGTATGCGCCCAACCAGGCCAATGCCCAGAAGCTGGTCGAATTCCTGCTGTCGGACGAGGCCCAGCACCTCTATGCCAGCGGCAACTACGAATTCCCGGTGGTTGCCGGCGTTGCCCCCTCCGACCTGGTCGCCAGCTGGGGCGAACTCAAGGCCGACAAGACCCCGCTCACCGAGATCGCCGCGCACCGCAAGGAGGCGAGCGCGCTGGTTGACGAGCTGCGTTTCGACGAAGGCCCACAGCACTGACCGGACACGTTGCCGCACCAGGCACGCCAAGCGGTGCCACCGAGATCGGCGGCTGCACTGGGGACTTCTTCGGCGAACTGGAACGGTTCTAAAAGACCGTCACAAACCGACGGTTTTGTGCGGCGGTCTATTGTTGACTTTGCGCCTCAGAATTCGTGATTGCGACCTGTCACCGGCGGCCTGCGGGGCCGTCGATAACGGGAGACTGCCATGACCATGACGATGCGACTGTCCGCTGCGCTGCTTGGCGCCGCGATGATTGCCGGCACCGCCGGGCCGAGCTTTGCCCAGAGCGGCGAAGTGAACATCTACAGCTATCGCGAGCCGGGCCTGATCCAGCCGCTGCTCGACAAATTCTCCGCCGCCACCGGCGTCAAGGCCACCGTGCTCTATGCCGGGGACGGGCTGCTCGAGCGCGTCGCCGCCGAGGGCGAGCTGTCGCCGGTCGACGTCGTGCTGACGGTCGATGTCGGCAACCTGGTCGGCGCCAAGACCCAGGGGCTGACCCAGCCGATCACCACGGCCGCGCTTACCGAGCGCCTGTCGCCCGAGTTCCGCGATGCCGAAGGCCATTGGGCGGCGCTGTCGCTGCGCGCCCGCGTCTTCTATGTCAGCAAGGACCGCGTCGATGCCACTGCGTTGACCTATGAGGATATCGCCAAGCCCGAGTGGAAGGGGCGCCTCTGCACTCGTCCCGGCGACCACGCCTACAATATCGGCCTTGTCGCCAACCGCATCGCCGCCTGGGGCGAGGACAAGACCCGCACCTGGCTCACCGCCGTTCGCGACAACATGTCGGCTCCGCCGGCCGGCAACGACCGTGCCCAGGTCAAGGCCATCCTCGAGGGGTCGTGCGACCTCGCCATCGCCAACACCTACTACATGGGCCTGATGCTCACCAACGACGCCGAGCCGGAGCAGAAGGACTGGGCGGCTGCGGCGCGCATCGTCTATCCGGACGCCGAAGGCGAGGGCACCCAGGTGAATGCTGCCGGCGCCTTCATCGCCAAGTACGCTCCCAATGTCGAGAACGCCAACAAGTTGGTCGAATTCCTGCTCTCGGACGAAGCGCAGCAGCTTTACGCCGATGCGAACTACGAGTATCCGGCGGTAACGAGCGTCAAGCCGGCTGAACTGACCCAGAGCTGGGGTGTTCTCAACCCCTCGAAGGTCTCGCTTACCGCCACCGCCGATTTCCGCGACGAAGCGGCGGCGCTGATCGATGAGCTGAAGTTCAACGAAGGCGCGCAGGCGCAGTAACCAGAAACTACCGCGGAGGCTGACCGATCAGCCGAACGACCGCAGCACTGACGAGATCCGGAACCGGCGGAGGCATGCTTCCGCCGGTTTCGGCCATCCTGCTGCTGGCGCTGATGGGCCTGCCCATCCTCTGGCTGGCAATTGCCGCGCTGGATACCACAGGGGCCGGCGGCCTCGCCGCCACCATGCTGCCGACCGCTCTGCGCGAAACAGCGACGCTGATGGCCTGGGTCGGGCTGATCACCGGCGTCCTCGGCTTGGTGTCAGCCTGGCTGGTGACGCATTTCGACTTTCCCGGCCGCCGCATCTTCGAGTGGGCGTTGGTGCTGCCGCTGGCCATCCCGACCTACCTGGCGGCCTATAGCTACGTCGAGTTTCTCGATTTCACCGGCCCGATCCAGCAGGCCCTGCGCGCCGTCATCGGCGGCGAAACCATCAAGGATTACTGGTTCCCGCAGATCAAGAGCCCCACCGGCGCGGTGTTCGTGCTCTCGATGGTGCTCTACCCCTATGTCTACGCCTCCTGCCGCGCCTTCTTCGTCATGCAGTCGGGTTCGATCTCGGCCGCGGCGCGTACCCTCGGGGCAGGGGGCTTTCGTGCATTCTTCTCGGTCACGCTGCCGCTGAGCCGTCCGGCTCTCGTCGTCGGCATTACGCTGGCAATGATGGAGGTGGTGAACGATCTGGGCGCCGTCCAGTATTTCGGCGTCAACAGCCTCACCGCGGTGATCTACTCCACCTGGATCAACCGCTCCAATTTCGGCGGCGCCGCGCAACTGGCGGTGATGATTGTCCTGATCATCGGTCTGTTGATCCTGCTCGAGCAATGGGCCCGCCGCGACCGTGTCTACGCGCTGCATCGCGACAGTCGTGTCGCCCCGCCACGCGAGCAACTGGTCGGCGCCGAGCGTGCGCTGGCGATCGCATTCTGCATCGTGCTGCTGCTGCTCGGCTTCGGTATGCCGGTCGGCGAACTGCTGGTGCTCGCGCTCCGCAATCTCGGCCCGGATGCTTTCGGTCTTACGATCAATGCCGGCCTCACCACGGTGACGCTCGCCGGGCTCGGCGCTCTGATCACGGTGATCGTCGGACTGGTTGCCGCCCGCATCGGCAAGTCGCGCGCCGCGCACGGCCTGATCCGCGTCGCCACCCTCGGCTACGCCATTCCGGGCACCGTGCTGGCGCTGGGCCTGCTGCAGCCGCTCGGCCAGGCCGACCTGTGGTTCAACCGGCTGACCATGGCCGTCGCCAACTGGCGCCCCGGGCTTATCCTGTCGGGCTCCATTGCTGCGCTGCTCTACGTCTACGCCATTCGCTTCCTTGCCGTGTCGCATTCCACCATCGATGCGGCGATGAAGAAACGCGGCGACACCATGCTTGATGCCGGACGCGTGCTCGGCGTCACTGGTTGGCGACTGTTGTTGCGTGTCGATCTGCCGACTTTGTCGCCAGCTCTGTTGACCGCCGCGACGCTGGTCTTCGT